>PLXB01000075.1 GCA_003151215.1 Ignavibacteriota bacterium | reverse complement strand
CTGGCCGGTCGGCAAAAAGGCCAATAGGATTTGTGGCTGAGGGGTGCGCCGGGTTCTCGTGCTCGACAAGAGTGCGGACATACTCTGCGAGGGATAAGTGCAATCCCCGCGCTTGTCGCTCTGCGCGATCGAATGTTCGGTCATCTAATTCGAGTTGCTTCATACTAATTCCTCATCTCACGTAGTAAAATAAACCGCGCAGCATAATACGAAGTGCCCTGCATCCATGTGTAAGAGGTGCGGCACACGGGCTGTTCATTGTGTGCGGTTCGAGCTCGTCGTGGCGTGTTTGGCCGAAAGAGTCTTAGAGTTTCTCAGTGCCGGATGGCACGAGGTACTCGCAGCCCAGAGTGCAGCAAAGCGGAACCCTGGGATAGTGTAGTCGGAAAAGAATTAGCCCTGGAAGGGCGATGTACGCCGCCCTTCTAAGGCTCCTGTACTTTTGTTTGAATGCTGACCCAGCATGCGAGTACTGCGCCGCTTTTCGGCTAATCTAGTTCTAAACTGGGTCGATTCCAGTATATTTCACAGTAAGTGAGAGTATTAAGTTTATTAAGATCATCAATTGTTAGTCCGAGCGTACGTTTTATGTCATTATTTAACCATGCGAATTCGACATTGTTTTGATCGGAAAGATCGTCCTCCTTGCCCAGACCATAAAGCAAATCAAGGCGTTCTTTCAATTCACTGAACGTGTTTAAATCGACGGATGTCTGACGGCGAAGATCTTCTATGGATTCAATTTGGACATCCGAAGTCCAAACAAGTGATGTAATATTATCGGACTCGGCGGTATAAATTAAGGCCGAACCTTCAATGCCCCATCTATAAACACCACTCAGCGACCAGCTCTTTTTATTAGGCTCATTGCGTCCTAGGGTGGTGTTTTGAAATACTGGATCCATTTTAGTCATTGCCCCCACAAGGATTAATTGATCGAGTGTTTGTCCTATTGCTATCATTGGGGCAAATTGAGCCATCTCTTTGTTTAGTTTGGAGGGGCTATTTGAAAGAGATCTAATTTTTTCAAGAGAGGGCTCCTCGAAAAAACTTATTCCTTTTCGAATTCTAAAGGCTCTGGCTATGCTTCCACCTGAGCATAGAAAGACCTCTTTTTTTAACTGATGTAACCGTTTCTTGTCCTTCACGGTATAATTGAGTGCCCGGAACGAATCAATATAATTTACTGAAAGGGCGACACAATAAATAACCGGCAAAATCAAAAGCGTCATCAAAGGAGAGAGGGTGAACTCTTTAATTGTTCGGATTTGGAAGAAATCATTACTATTATTAAGTATAGAGAAAATAGCGTAGATGATGTAAGCAATACTTACGCAATACAGAACGACAGTGCAAAATATTTTTGCCGCAGCGTGCTCGGGTTTCTTTTCTACATCGATCATCGCGCTAATTGCTGCAAAAAATAGTACTAAAAGTGTAAGCGGAAGTTCAACCAAAAGAGAGAAAGTAAAAAAACTGATTGCAAACGGAAGGAATGGAGCCAGTCTTAAGCTTTTTATCGCTACGCCCTTAAAGTATGAAACATCGGAAATACTTCCAATTTTTGAAAAGAGGACGGTTAACACAGCAAAGCACCAAATTAAGGATGTTTTCAGCAGGTATGCATTCCAAAATCCTAATTTTGACAAGACATAGGGNNTGACAAGACATATGTGATTCCGACAGCTGAAATAAAAACAGTAATGATATATTCTCGAAGTCCTTTCGAAAATATTGCCTTAAATAGATCAGTTACACTGGAGCGAACACCTTTTTTTGCCAATAGCCAAAGAGCGGCAGCACAAAGCCAAAATCCTATAGCTATTTCTCTATTAGAGAAGCTATTAATAAATTCTTTAATCATCAAACATCTTTACCTGTTCTCCTAACAAATCCTTCATCTTCGTGTGTTTGGACATAGAATGGCCGAGCGATAAATTTTGGTAGCGCGGGACGCCTGTCCATGCACAGTCAAATGTCATGGGAGCTCCTCCTTCCACTGACGGAAGTAATTTTCGAGAGGAGCATACCACCGTTTACGTCTCTTCAACGCCTCTGCTTCATTCAACTTTGAGATGATAATTGCTCTGCGCTTTTCCATGGCGGTGGCCGATAGTTCGAAAATACGGGCATAGAACAAAAGCAAGTTTCCGAATTCATCATATACTTTATCTGCCTCGTCAATGTGTGAAAGCAGTAAGAGGCTCTCTGCATTCCCGATATGCTGCTGAGCATGTTGTCGAAGGGGACGGATGAGATGTTCGCTTGTTAGATTTTGCTCCATTGTTCCCTTTTTTTGCCAGTTTCCAGCTGTCTCCGCCAGTCCGCTCAAGAATTGAGATGGCTCGCCAACGCCCTCAGCAATTGCATTACTTATTCGAGAGTCTTTAAAACCAATGATTGCACGAATAGCACCATCCCAACGATTCTGTACTTCCGCATATTCAGTACGGAACCGTTCAAATTCTTTCTTAGAGTCCTCGAAAATTGCAGAGCATGTGCGTGGGCTTTTGTGCAGCTCGGTGTAGAGGGCAAGTTTGGTCGCACTGTCCCCGTTCTTAGACTTTACAATCGCAAGAAAGAGGTCAAGGCCAGAGACATTTAATAGGGCAGGAAGTGCTGCGAAGGTTTCCATTTCCCCTTCAAACTCTTGGCGAGTCTTTGTTGCAAACTGCGCTGAGAGTTGCCTCCAATGTATCACCTGATTAGCCATATCCTCACATAGCTCGTGTAGCATCTGAAAAAAGAATTCTTCCATTGATAGAATACGATCCGATGTGGCGGCAATATCTTTGACACGATTTATAACAAAGCCCAATATGAAGACTAAGATCGTTACCAGAGCGGGAAGGAACGGAAACCAACTTGACGAGTCAATAGTGTGTGTTAATCCCATGTGTAGTCTATCGTAATGCATAAATACCTCCTGTAGTAGTTTTCGTCGCCCCACTCAAATCTTCAATAGCGACTCACTTGAAAGTTGCTCTCCTCAGTGATAAATCCGACTTTAATCGCTTCCTCTTTCATGAGCGTGTTAGTTCGGCGAGCAACTGTTTGAACCGGGATTTATGGGATTAATGTGGTTTTAGGTCACAATGTAATGCGAACGCAATGCGCGGGGAATATATCGCTCCTAACGGAGCTAAATGCATAGTATAGAAGAGCCGATTTCGCTAAAATTACAAGTGCATCAAATTTCCGTGGGCTTGAATTTGTATTTTTGCATGTTCTCCGACGTACAAAAATTATCAAGTTACTCAGCCCATGAATTTTCAGTTATCCGAAGACCATATTGCCATCCAACAGGCCGCGCGCGATTTCGCGGTAAATGAGATCACGTCAACTGCTGTCGAGCGCGACATCTCCGGTGAATTTCCACGAGAGATCGTACAAAAGCTTAGCGAACTTGGCTTTATGGGCATGATGGTTTCGCCCGACTGGGGAGGCTCCGGACTGGACTGCGTCAGTTACGTGCTCGCCCTTGAAGAGATTGCGAAAGTCGATGCGAGTGTGGCCGTCATCATGTCGGTCAATAATTCTCTGGTCTGTTGGGTGATTGAGACCTTTGGCTCGGACGAGCAAAAAGAGCGATTCCTTCGGCCGCTCGCAATGGGTCAAAAACTTGGCGCGTATTGCCTTAGCGAACCCGGTGTCGGTTCGGATGCTACACAGCAGGCAACGACCGCAATACTACAGTCTGATGGAAGCTACATAATGAATGGTGCCAAGAACTGGATCACCAATGGGACCACGGCGGACACTTATATCGTCTTCGCACAGACTGACCTCACGAAAGGCCACAAGGGTATTACGGCGTTTCTTGTCGAGAAGGGTATGGCAGGGTTCGAGGCCGGTCACAAAGAAGATAAGCTTGGAATTCGCTCGAGCGATACCTGTTCGCTCGGCTTCACCGATGTAAAAATACCTGCAGAGAATGTATTAGGTGCCGTTGGACAAGGTTTCAAGATTGCTATGGAAACCCTGAACGGGGGACGCATCGGTATTGCTGCGCAAGCACTTGGTATCGCGAGCGGCGCATTCGAGAAAGCGGTAAAATATACATTCGAACGTCATGCTTTTGGCAAGCCAATCAATCAGTTGCAAGCGATCCAATTTAAGTTGGCCGATATGCAGGTAAAGATCGAAGCAGCACGGTTGCTCATACTCCATGCAGCCCGAAAAAAAGACGAGGGCCAAAATTATATTAAAGAAGCTGCAATGGCCAAACTCTACGCCTCGACGATCGCAATGGAGGTTGCTTCACAAGCGATTCAGGTACATGGAGGCTATGGCTATGTGCGCGAGTATCTCGTCGAGCGAGCATTACGTGATGCCAAGATCACCGAAATTTACGAAGGCACGAGCGAGATTCAGCGGCTGGTGATCGCNNACACAATGCGATAAGATCACTTCTTTCCGTGTTTCTTATTGTAGTTTCGAGTAGCTCCGCAGTTGCCCAGACTGCCGGAAAATATGAATTCTATCGGTACTTGCAAAGCGATGCTATTCAGATCGATCCGTTAGGGCAGATATTGGGACGAATCAGCACACACCTCGAAATGCGGCTCGATCCAAACTTCACCCGTACGTATGAGATCGTCTACCAACGTAACGTTGCTGATAAGAGTATTACAGGATGGTATCCTGAATCAGCGATTACACTCGGTGCGATCGAGCGGATCTATCTCATTGATAATGCCGCGATGTTAGGGCAGTTTGCGGGCGTGGTTGTGGGAGTTGGCTTTGTCGATAAGAATTTTGCATTCAGGCTTACGGCTGAAATGGGATATAAATTCGCGTTCGGCGG
>PLXB01000514.1 GCA_003151215.1 Ignavibacteriota bacterium | reverse complement strand
TTCTACCATTCGAATCTCGTTCAGTAATGCGACAGGATCGATAACGACGCCATTCCCGATGACACACGTTACGTCAGAATGGAAAATTCCGCTTGGGATAAGATGGAGAACAAACTCGCGGCCATCCGGAAGCTTGATAGTGTGTCCGGCATTTGCACCACCCTGATAACGAGCTACAATATCGACATCTTTGGCAAGGAGATCGACGATCTTACCTTTGCCCTCATCGCCCCATTGGGCTCCGAGTACGATTGTGTTTGACATGGGTAAAAAAAAAAGCCGCAACTCCGGTGATTTTCAACCTCCACCAGCAGCTTGGCAGTTATTTCTTACCCATAGTTATGGGCGCACCTGAGAACAAACCGGCAATTGATAAGTTCAGAAAAATGGCTATTGTATGGCAATGACAACTATTCTCCGATATATGGAATAGTTGTTGAAGTTTACTTCCATAAGAAGGAGGTGAATTATTACCATGCCAGGACAATATGGAAAAAGCGCACAGAAATCTGTAAAAAGCGCGATGGAGAAGGAAAAAGCAGGTACGCTGAAAAGCGGACGTTCGGGAAAGAAAGTTACGAGCCGGAAACAAGCAATTGCAATAGGCCTAAGTGAGGCCCGGAAAAAGGGGGCAAAAGTACCTTCAAAATCTAAACGGCACGCTTGATAGCTATTAAGTGCTGGGCGCTAAATAAAATTTAGCACTCAGCGCTTTCTTTCTCGGCATTCCTTAGGCTACACCCAGTATAGATGTTAGCTTTGTAATGCTGAGCAGATTTTTCAGTTGCTCCCCGGGTCGGTGTAAGTGAAATTCCGCACCATGTTCCTGGGCTGCTTGGCGAGCGGCAATCAGCATCCCCAAACCTGAGCTATTAACAAAGCCGACTCCGGATGCATCGATCTCAATGTGCTTTAGTTTTTTATCAGCAAGCGATTCGCGGAGCAGCACAGAGAACTTCATAGCATCGGCTCCTCCGATGAGATCTCCGCTAAGATTAATGGAGAGGCGGTCCGGGGATGCTTCGAAGGTAGAGTTCATAGGCGAAAGAACAATGCTGTTCCATCAATTAATTCAAGTTGGATACTGCTGAACAATACGCTCTCACTACTAAACAGTCGCAGGGACTCGTTTGGAAGAGGCTGGTTTACGCGAGCTCACAACTGTCGCAGTGGTAGTAGCACCCTTCCCTCGTTCGAGCCAATCGTATGCGATTGATGAAGCAACGAAAATCGATGAATAGGTACCGGTAATAACGCCAATAAGCATCGTGAACGCAAACCCGCGCAGCACTTCTCCGCCCCAAATAAAGAGCACAAGCAGCGTCAGAAATACAGTACCCGAAGTAATAATTGTTCGTGGCAGCGTCTCATTAATAGCACGATTCATGATCTCTTTGAGCGTCTGACCTTTATACTTTCGCTGATCTTCACGAATACGGTCAAAAATAATAACAGTGTCATTGACCGAGAAACCAACAATCGTCAAGAATGCCGCGAGTAGCGTCGAATTCATTTCAAGATTTAGCCATGGCACAAGCCCATTGCAGATCACCGCAAAGGCAAAGGCAACGAGAACATCGTGAAGGATAGCGATGACGGCCCCCAGTCCATAAACAAGCCGGAAGCGAAATGCAAGATAAATCAGAATAACAACACACGTAAAAAACACCGCCAACAATGCCTTGGTCCGAAGCTCTGCTCCAATCTTGGGACCAATATGCTGTTCCTGAAGAAGTTGGGCCTTATTATCCGGGAATCCGACAGCAATAGCTCCCATAACTTTCCGTGTCGCCTCCGAACCAGCCTGTGCTCCCTGCGCGCCTTCGCGCACTCGCACGAGAATACCGGACTCATCCTTGCCATAATACTTTACTTCTGCACCGCGGAACCCACCTGCATCCAGGGACGTGCGCACCTGCTCGATACCAACATTTTTTTGGAACTGCAACTGGACTTCTGTACCTCCGGCGAAATCAATGCCGTATTCCACACCGCGCACGAGTGCCCACAAAATACCAGCCAGCGTGACCGTTAGTGAGACAATGTACCACGTACGGCGCTTGCCGATAAAATCAATGTTTGTTTTTCGAAAGAATCTCATATCCTGTAAGGATGCATGAAAATGCATCCATCAATTTCTATCTTGAAAAAACTATGTGGGCATATTGCCATGCGCCACCACGAATTACCCAAATTTTATGAGTTCCGGATTTCGCTCTAAAAGGAGATCGAAGATTACACGTGTAATTACGATCGCCGTGAAAAGCGACGCCGCAATACCGATCATTAACGTAACCGCAAAACCTTGCACGGTACCCGTTCCAAATGCATAGAGAATAANNAGCACGTTTGCATCCACGGCAATACCGACCGTGAGTACCAAGCCAGCCATACCGGGAAGTGTAAGCGTTGCGCCAAATGTCGCAAGTACTGCTGCTGTAAATAGCAGGTTAATAAAGACGGCTAAATCGGCGACGACTCCGCCCGTAACATAATATACTCCCATGAAGAGAATAACAACAATAAGACTCCAGATGACGGAC
>PLXB01000242.1 GCA_003151215.1 Ignavibacteriota bacterium | reverse complement strand
TCCTTCTTTGTCGGAAGAGCTGCGATCATATTGAGCTGCTTTGAGTCATAGATCGTGCCGTCAAGCCATGCGAGCTTAAGAGCAGGCTTTTCAGAGCCGCTCTTAGCTAAAAATTCTTTCAGAACGCGCGCCGGTGCTGCCGGGTCCTCAAAGCCAAATGCAACTGCCGTCTGGCCTTTCATTGACGCAGAGATCTGATCGGTCAAAAGACCTTTATCAGATAGAGCACGGCGAAGAAGGGTATTCTTGGCGATCTTATACTTCACACCGGCTTTACGGAACTGGTTACGAAGTTCAGTTGCCTGAGAAACCGTCAAACCCTGATAATCCGTAAAATAGAATGCCGATGCCGAACCGACAACTTCGGTTAATTCGCTTACTGCCTGTACTTTTTCGTCGCGTGTCATTGGTTCAATGCCTGAAAGTCTTTGATTTTAAGCGATATTCTGAGAATACCGCCTTTTATAGAGCGGGGTAAAACCTTTGAATATAGAAAAAAGTTCACAGCTTATTGGATGTATTTTGACTTACGATAAGGGCTTATTTATCGTAATATTGCCGAACCGGCTCGCTCTTATAACTGTTGAAATGATCAACCACCTAATTAACTATATTATATACAATTATGCGTAAAACAATTTTACTTTTGGCGCTCGGAATGTTCCTCAGCGCTTCAGTTACCGCCAATGCCTGCGACAAGGATAAAGCTTCTCTGAAATCAGGCAAAAGTCATGCCTGTTGTATGAAAGGGACAAAAGCCAAGTCCTGTATGACAAAAGACGGTAAGGATTGCACAAAAGATCCGAGTTGCATGAAGGATATGAAGGCAAGCAAGAATTCGAAAGTTTCCAAGAAAACGGACGAGAAGTCTTAAGATAATCTTTTCTTATATTTATTTTTATATATAGAAAAGGGATGCAATATGCATCCCTTTTTTTATTTGACTTGAAAATCTTATTTTCGAGAGACAATAAAAGGTCTGCTTTCGATACCTTCTGAAGTCTGCAAGCGATAGAAGTATGTGCCATTGAATAACGCTCGTGTATCAATGGTAAAGGAATGAATACCTGATGTTAGTTCGCCAACGCCGATTTGCGATACATTCTTTCCAAGGGCATCGAAAACGGCAATCGAAGCATTAATCAAATGGTCGGTAACGACTGAAAATTCCGTTGCAGAATTTGCAGGATTTGGATAGTTTTGTGTCAATGTGATCCCACTTAGAGATGCAGATTGTCGGACTGAACTGGGAAGCAGGGATCGCCAAAGACCTGCGCTATCTGTTCCGGCAAAGACATTGCCGTTTGAACCGAACCCCATTCCGATAACTTCCGGAGTCGGCGTCGCGGATGGAAGACCGGCTGAAAAATTTTCCCAACTTAAATTATTGTGCAAAAGACGATAGGCAAATCCCTGAGCGATGGAATCCTGATTAAAGTCACTTCGCACACCGCCGCCTAAATAGATATCCCCCTGTGTATTGACAACGAGAGTTTCGATAGTTTCGGAGCTAAAGTTCGTGCCGAGCGGACCATTGAACGTATTGCCGCCATCGGTCGAATGGAGAATTAAACTGCCAGGATCTTCTTTAATGGCAATGAAAACATCGGTGTCGGAAATTGCCGCAATACCCGTTTTGCTTCCATTGGATGCTGAAGCAGCAATAGCCTTCCAGACTGATCCGTTATCATGAGAAGCAAAAGCAGAACTCGCGGAGCGATAGTAAATACTTTTATTAAATGCGGTAATTTGCAATATTGGCGCTCCGTCTCCGGCATCGTGTATTTTTACCCATGCCTTAACATTCGAACTGCGGCGCCACAATCCGCTGGCCGTTCCTGCCAATATTTCGTCGTAACCGGGAGCATCGGCAGCAGCCCGAACAAAAAGTGAAGTGATCGGCGGAAGGTTTGTTGAATCGATCCGTATCCAATTCTCATTATTAATATTATTGTATGCGGGAGAGCTAAAAAGTCCCTGAGGAGAAGAGAAGTAGAATTGTCCTATCGATCCGATCGCAAAACCGCTTATGCCGTTACTGGAAATTCCGTCGTCGACGGTAAAACTATTTCCAAGATCCGATGAAAAAAATAAATGACTCGATACCGAAAATACCACCTTCCCGTCTCCAGGTATGATCTGCATTGACCTATGAGTTTTATTCGCCTGTTCCCATATCTGCGCCCGGAGATCAGAATATGCCCCATAATAACATACTGTGAGGAGAAAAAATATTGAAATGCGGATGCTGCGAATAATCATATATATTATGGTTTGTTAAATGGAATGACCCGAACTTCACTGAAGTTATCATCTCTCTTGCGAATATAGGCAAGCTTATCTTCTGCCGGAGAAAGAGTAATGATAAGAAGAATGTCAGTCGCTATGGAGTTTACATTTTGCGTGATGAGATTGCGGCTTTTCATCGAGATCGTGCTGGTCGAGTCATAGGCGCTGTAAATAATAGCCTGTTCGTCCTTTGTCACATCGAAATTCTCCACTTTGAAATTCAAAATATTTGACCGGGCTTTAGTTGTCAGATTGATTTTGTCAACAAAGTAATCAGTCGTCTTGCTCGCGTAATTCAAGACAAAGAGATCGTTTTTTTGTGAATTGAAAACGGTGTTATGAAAAGCAGTTTCGGCGCCCGGAATTGTGTCGTGAATTACTCCCGTTGTATCGTAGATGAAAATACGTGCCCCCACGCTATCAAGACAGGTGACTCCGAACATTCCGTTACTAAGCCAAATGCCGGGGAATGCAGCTAAGCCACTGACATATGGTAAATGAGCGACGAGACGGATCGGCGAGGCGGTAATATCATAGAGATCCAAGGTTTTAATCGTTTGATACACGGGCGACGGAGATCCCGCGGCATAATGCAGATCGGGTGATGCAACAATCAAATGGAATTGCTGCTGTAGTTTTTCCAAAACTCCTGTTTTAAGACCATAGCGATAAAGATCGTTTTCCAATTGCGTAACGGCAACGCTTCCATCAGCTGATACGAAGATACTGGTCGAAAAATCCGGTCGGCCGAGTGGAACAGTATTGTATGTTTGCGCCAGAGAGCCATCCGTATTAAATTTCACAATGTTATATCCGATTCCCGGAATCGTCGATGTTGCTGTTTCGATATAGCTTTGGAGGAAGCCATACATCGCACTTCCATCGGCTTGCCATTTCAGTTCGGCAATATCCTGTACTTGAGTGTTTTGTGTTCCACTATCGCATCCTGTCTGAGCAAGTGCAATTACCGTAATAGTCATAAATACAATTACATGTTTCCTCATTATAGAGATATTATTAGATACATCTACTAATAACATTGTTACGGAAGAAAAGTCGCAAAAAGAATAAATGCCGAAAAGAGCCGTATTTTTGTCGTCAAATCTTGAAACGTTAAATTTATGCATGCAATAATTCCGGTTGCCGGAGTTGGTTCGAGGCTTAGGCCTCATACATANNGGGGAAGCCGATCTTAGGACATATTTTGGACAGGCTGCGCGATGACGGTGTAACGAGCGCCACGATTGTGGTGGGTTACATGGGCAATCTGGTTGAAAAATATGTACGAACACGCTACCATGATCTTGAAGTTAATTTTGTCACGCAGGATGAGCTGCTTGGTCTTGGGCATTCGATCTGGGTTGCTCGCGATTCTTTTCCTCCGAAAGGGGAGCCTTTGCTCATCATCCTCGGCGATACGATATACGATGTAGATCTAAAATCGGTTCTTTCATCACCGGTCAGTTCTCTTGGTGTGAAGATCGTCGATGATCCTCGTCGTTTCGGTGTTGCCGAATTATCCGGCGGATATATTTCACGGCTTGTCGAAAAACCCGATAATCCGACGACCAATCTTGCCGTTGTCGGTCTTTATTTTATCAAACATCCTGAAATGCTTCTCGAATGTCTGAATGAAATTGTTGCCGGAGATAAACGTCATAAAGGCGAGTACCAACTTACCGACGCTTTGCAGATGATGATCGACAAAGGCGAGAAGTTTACGACCTTTAACGTCGATGCATGGTATGATTGCGGCAAGCCGGAAACAATGTTAAGCACCAATCGTCACCTGCTTCAGAAGAACTCGCAACCGCGTGAGCTCCCGGGAGTGGTAACAATTTCTCCTGTCTATATCGGTGCGAATGCCGAGATCATTAATTCTATCATTGGTCCGTTTGCAACGATAGGTGAAGGGGCGCACGTAACTGATTCTATCATCCGAAATAGTATTATCGGAGATGAATCTTCGGTGAGTGGTGTTCTTTTAGATAATTCGATCGTGGGAAATAACGGCGCCGTTAAGGGCGGTTTTAAGCGCGTGAATGCCGGTGATTCATCCGAAGTCGATTTTCAGTAGTGTGTAAAGCTTTTATATAATTCATTTCGTAGTTCTACATTCTTAATTCTATATTCTCAATTCTTTCAATGTCATATTTATTTACATCCGAATCCGTCTCTGAAGGACATCCCGATAAAGTTGCAGATCAAATTTCCGATGCCGTTCTCGATGCACTCTTAGCACAAGATCCCGATTCACGAGTTGCATGCGAAACATTTGTTACGACAGGTTTAGCGGTAGTCGGCGGCGAAGTCACGACGAAAGCCTATATAGATATTCAAAGCATTGCACGCAGTGTTATTAATCGGATAGGCTATACCAAGGCGGAATACATGTTCGATGGAAATTCCTGCGGAGTATTGAATGCGATTCATTCGCAATCACCGGATATAGCTATGGGCGTCGATATCGGCGGCGCCGGAGATCAGGGAATGATGTTCGGATATGCAACGAACGAGACTCCGGAATATATGCCGGCTTCGCTCGTTTTTTCGCATCGCCTTGTCAAGCGCCTTGCCGATATTCGCAAGAACGAACCCACACTGATGCCGTACCTCCGTCCTGACTCTAAATCACAAGTTACTATCGAATATGACGGGCATGAAGTCAAGCGCGTACATACTGTCGTCGTTTCGACACAGCATGATCCTGACGTGAAGCAGGCACAGATTCGTAAAGATGTGATTCAATACGTGATCAACGAAGTTATTCCAAGTAATCTTATGGATGATAGCATTGTCATCCACGTCAACCCGACCGGTAATTTCGAGATCGGCGGTCCGNNCGTCACGTTGCTAAGAATATTGTTGCCGCAGAACTTGCCGATGAATGTACTGTGCAGGTTGCCTATGCGATCGGAGTTGCTAAACCCGTTTCAATCAACGTCACAACCCATGGCACCGGGAAGATCGCCGATGAAGACTTGGAACAGATCATCAAAGATCATGTCGATCTCACACCGCGCGGAATTATCACCCGTCTCGACTTAAAACGTCCGATCTACCAGGCAACTGCTGCCTACGGACATTTCGGAAGGGATGAATTTTCTTGGGAAAAGCTCCATCTTGTTTCCGTCTTTAAGAAAGCTGCCGAGAAGATGATTGTAGCCGCATAGGTTAAGGACAAAGGATGAAGAGTGAAGGATGAATGTTAGGGCACGCAGCGCGTGCCCTTTTTTATTGTTTGAACCTTGATCCAATGAGATTAAAAAGATTTTTGAGATTTGAATTTCCCTAATCCTTTTTAATCCCAAAAATCTCATAAAATTAAGGTTCAGAC
>PLXB01000105.1 GCA_003151215.1 Ignavibacteriota bacterium | reverse complement strand
GGAGAGCATTTATAATGTCATTGCGAGGATGGAGCGAAGCGACTGACGAAGCGATCTAAAATAATTTTTCCTGCCGATTTTTCGATTCAAAATCCAGCAGCCAATCTTTTCTCCAAAGCCCTCCTGCATATCCGGTTAATTTTCCATTTTCTCCGATGACGCGATGGCATGGTATGATGATGGCAATAGGGTTCTTTCCGTTCGCTGCTCCGACGGCACGAGTTGCATTCTTATCACCGAGTTTGAGTGCAATATCAAGATAGGATATTTTTTTGCCGAATGTAATAGTTTGCAATTCCTGCCACACTTGTTTTTGAAATGGGGTGCCTTCCGGAGCGAGAGGTAATGAGAATTCTTTTCTTCTGCCGGAGAAATATTCATCAAGCTGCGAAATACAATCTTTTAACATTTCGGAAGGATGATGATTTTCAGGAATCTCCTCGACAAACAAAACGGAAGAAATTCCTTTATCGCCGGCACTGATCTCTATGGTTCCAAGCGGTGATTGAAAATGGGTTGAATACATTTATTAAGAACTAAGCACTAAGAACTAATAATTACTTCTCCAATTTTTCCAGATATTTCCGTATCAACACCTGATAGTCTTTCGAGTATCCGCCGTCTTTGGTGCGAAGCATTTCATCACGAAGGGCGCGGCGGGCATCGTCGGAATTCAAATTGAGCTCACGCGGAGCGTCGTGTGCCACATTCTCTCCGGATTTCGATTCGCGCGATTCATCTTTATCACGTTCATTGACTGAGCGCTGAGCTTCGAGCAGACGCGAGAGAATTCGCTCCTGACGCTGAATTGTTTCGGGACTAATTCCTTTTTCGTGCATCTGGCTGATAACATCCTGCATATCGTCAGCGATTTTCTTCAGATCTTCCTGGGCTTTCTTATTTCCCTGATTCGAATTCTGCTGCTCTTCGGCTAATTCTTTTACGGATTTTTGCACTGCCTGCTGCTGTGCTGCCATTTTTCCTAACTGCGCTTGCTGACGCATTGCTTCCTGCTGGGCATTCGCGCCACCCTGTCCATTCATGCCTTGCATCTGATCGTTAAGTGCCTGCTGCTGGGCAGCGAGTTTTTCGATCTGATTTAGGAATTGCTGCATGGCACTGCCTTGCCCCATACCCTTTCCGTCTTGCCCCTCACCTCCCGAGCCTCCGCCGGATGGATTCTCGCCGCCGGGATTATCACAGGAGCCATTTCCGGGCTGCTGCTGACTCATAGCATCCATGGATTTTTGTACTTCCTGCGCCGTCTTATTCAGAGCAGCCATTGCCTTCTGTGTATGCTGTATCGATGAAGGCTGATCGCGCTCGGTCATCGCATCAAGCGCTTGCTGCATATTATTAAACGCCTCGCCAAGTGATTTTCCCATCTGCGGCGTCACTTCCGTTGCGCGCTGAGAAAGCTGAAACATATCTGAGGCAGTGTTGCCAAGTTCCTCTTTCTTCTCCGCCTGTTCATCGGCAAAATTTCTGAAAACCGTTGATTGCGGAGGGGCCTGCATCGATTCTTTCTTCAAACTTTCTTCAGCTTTCGAAAGGCTGTTCATTTCATCACGAAGCTTCTTCAGATCTGCCATCGTTTTCTGCTTCTCATTTTCGGCAAGCTTCTTTTTTAAATCCTGCAATTTATTCCGCGCCTTTTTTGCTTTCTGCGAAGCGTCCTGCGAGCGTTTCGATGCGCGCTGGTTATCACCTTTCTGCATTGCATCCTTCGAATCATCCATCGCCTGCTCCATCGAAGGATCATTTAATGCGTCCTGCGCATCCTTCATCTCTTCGGGAGCCTGCATATTTTCCGGAAGCTTTTTCATATCTTTGGCAACATCTTTCGCCTCTTGCTGCATCCGGTTTAATTCACTCTTCGCATCCGTTTGCTTCTGCTCATCGGCTGCTTTATCCTGCTGATTTTGTTTCTCGTTTTTGTTTGAGAGATCGTCCTGTTTCTGTGCTGTCTTCTCCTGGTCTTTTGCAAGCTGGTCGGAGCGCTTCATGAGTTCATCGACCTTCTGCTCCATCTTGATCTTCTTCAGGATATTTGCCGTGCGCTCAATGGATTTCTTGAACTGCTCTTCATTAAGCTGGAAGTTTTTCATCGCCTCCTGAAGCTGCTTCGGATCGACATTTTTCATCGCCTCGTCGAGCTTTTTCATTGCCATATCAAGCTCCGGGGATTTGATCTCTTCAAAAAGCTTCTGCAACTCTGCATATTTCTGCATCGTCTCCGGGGAGATCGCTTTCTGCTGGTCAAGCTGCTTTGTCATTTGCTCAATATCTTTTTTTACATCGGCAACGCGGTTATTAAGTTCTTCCTGACGCTTGAGGATCTGCTCGACATCTTTTTTCGAAGAGAAATCCTGCTGCTTCTTGGCGATGTCCGATGTTTTTGGCGGGCGCATTTCTTCAACCGCTGCATCAACTTTTTTCTTCAGTTCTTCAGCATCCTGTTTAATATCTTTTAAGCTCTCCTCGGCTTTATTGGATTGTTCATCTGCACGTTTGAATATTTCTTCGACGGAAGGAAAGCGAATGGAAAATTCGGCAGTGCAGGTTTTTTTCGGCCCCGAAATATTATCGTTATCGGCAACTTCCAATACATAGCCTACTTCATCCTGCGGAGCAAGTTCGAGCTTGGTGAAATTCCAGATATACGGTACATCCAAATCCTGTGTATTATAATTCGATAGAGGAACGTCCAGCCACTGATATTCTTTTTGTTCCGGTGAATATTTTGAAGCGCGAATTCTATATCCGATACGCAGATGCGAGAACCCGAAATCGTCGTGTATCTTCATAAGCATCGGCACACGCATAGTGCTTGGAAGTTCGGCTCGCTCATCAGGTTCGATAAGGGCTACAGAAGGCATTTCATCTTGTGTTAATGAAACGTTGTATTCAATAGGATGCTCACTTGCTACTGAATCTTTATCTATAAGTTCGATATGATAGGTACCTGATTCACGAAAAGAGATCGTCCCTAATGCAGATGAACCGTTTATAGCAAGATCGTATGCTTTTGGCTGCGAAGTTTTTGGAGCAGTTTTCGAAGAATCGTTGGCTGAAATTTGATTCGAATGCGGAGCGAACACGATCTTTGCGGAAAGAAGCTCTTTTGAAGATGTGATCTGGAAATCGGCTCTTGTTCCGATGATAGCGGTAATATCGCCAAAATTATCACTGAGCTTTATCGCTTTCTCCCGCGTATATGCAGGAGGTGTAATCGTTGTTGAGAGTAATCGGATGATCGGTCTATCAATTACTGCGATCTGGAAATGATCAGATTCAATATCGCGTGCTTCCACATAATACTCGCTCGGGCGCTGTGCGCGGAATTCATAAATGAATTGGCGTGGCTGAGTGACTCCGGCGGTTATCGGTTGTAATTCGATCTTCTCGAATTCTTTTGCACCTTCTTCTTTAGTACGTAGGAGAATAGACGGAAGCTGTTCGCCGCTTGTCGTCGCAATAATTTTAATTGCGCCGCCTCTTAATATTTTTATATTACCAGGCAGAACTTCGAAAACAAATGGAGCAGGCTTCTGGTAAAATGTTCTGAAATGCATCAGGCGATTCGTTGCACCGAACATATCACCTTTCACTCCGAAGAATGCGCTGGTA
>PLXB01000170.1 GCA_003151215.1 Ignavibacteriota bacterium | reverse complement strand
GGGCGTATGCGTAGTAAAAATACTTGTCGACCGAATGTGAGAAAGTGCAGCAGGTATGGATTTGCCGCCGTGAACTTCCTGACGCAGCCGTTCAATGAACATAAACGAAGCATGTCCTTCATTTGCATGCCAAACATCCGGCATGATTCCGAGTGCGCAAAGTGCGCGAACTCCGCCGACGCCAAGTGCAATCTCTTGGCGCAGCCGATACAGCTTATCGCCGCCATAAAGCCGCTGGGTGATCTGACGGTCTTCGGTTGCATTTGCCTCCATATCGGAATCCATCAGATACATCGTCACACAGCCGCACTTTACTTTCCAGACTTGAAGATGCAGCAGTGATTTTTCAACTCCAAGATGCAGCGAAATAACCAGAGGCGAGCCATCCGGATTGCTGACGCGGCGCAGCGGACATTGCGCGTAATTCAGATGCCGATATTCGGCAACCTGACCTCCTTCGGAAGTGATATGCTGCTCGAAATATCCGTAAGGATAGAGAAAACCGACACCGACCAAAGGCACTCCCAAGTCATGTGCAGTCTTAACATGATCGCCTGCAAGCACTCCTAAACCTCCGGAATAAATAGGCAGGCTTGAATGAATACCGAATTCAGCAGAAAAATATGCGATCGTTTTTTTTGATAATTCCGGATAGTCTGATGAAAAGGACCGGTCAGTCCTATTCATTTGCAAATCATATCTGGCAATGAGTTTGTCGTATCGGGAAAGGAATTCTGGATCGGTAGCTAATTCCCAGAGCCTTCCTTTAGGCACTTCACGCAGCACACAGAGCGGATTATGTTCGTAAGTCCACCAAAGATGCCGCGAGATCGAACGAAAAAGCGAACGGGCTTCAAGGCTGGAACTCCACCAAAGATCGTAGGCAATCTCGGTGAGACGATTAATACGGTCGGGTAAAAAAATGCGTGATTCCTGTGCTTCGTACATGCGGGTTCAATAATTTCTCAAAATTTTGAGCATTCTCAAACAAAAGATTTACAGAAGATGTCTTCAAAATATCTCATCCGGATATTAAGAAATTATAAAGAAGAGAGAAAAAATACAAAATTGTACTAAATATTTACCGGGAAACAGATGTTATAGCATTGTTAAATGCTATTTTTTTATGAAAAGAGATGGGTGGTCAGGAGAAACGATAAAAGTGGGCGAGGTAGAATTATACTTCGAAACTCACGGCGAAGGCGAGCCGCTTCTTTGTCTGCATAATTTCAGTTCGAACTCCCGTGACAGATTTACTCTTCTTCTACCAATCCTCGCAAAAAAATATAAATGTTATCTAATTGATCTTCGCGGTCATGGGCGATCCGATAACCCTACGAATGACTGGACAAAAGAACAATTCTCTCGGGATATTATCGGTTTCTGCAAGAAATTAAATATTGATTCTGCTTTTTTTCTTGCTGCAAGTTCGGGAGGGATGACAATGCTTCGCGTTGCGCGATATGCGCCGAAATTAGTGAGGGCCATGGTAATAGATTCTGCAACGTACCGAATACCAAACGAAGCGCAAAAATATTATAAATCCCCGGAATCGCTCAGTCCGAAATTACAAGAATACTATAAAAAAGCAAATGAAATTTACGGGCCCGAGTATTGGCATAAACTGTCGCAGGCATTTTATAATTACCGCCTGCCCGATTCCGATATCAATATTCCGCTTGAATCCTTAAAAGAGATAACTTCGCCGACGCTTATCATCCACGGCGACCGCGATAATTTTTTCCCGGTACAAATTGCAGTCGATATGAAAATGACAATTCCGAATTCCGAACTTTCGATCTTCCCGCACACACAGCATATTGTGATGGAATTTTACCCGGAACGTGTTGCAGAAATGGCAGTGGAGTTTTTCGAAAAGCAAAAATAAAAAAGGCGCAGAAAATATTCTGCGCCTTTGGTGCATAGACAATTGAAAACATTAATGTGTCTTTCCCCCGGGAGCGAATAAATAGGAAAGTCCAAGTTGAATAGTATGGATCGGGCTTTTTGTTACAAGACCTCCTGAAGTTTGCCCTGGAGTGCCAAATCCCTGATTAAAAGCATCACTTAAATTCCAGGAAGCATTGATCAAAAAATAAAGAGCTCCGGCATCATTCTCCACTATAGGCAGCATGCCGCCGATACGGATATCGATCAGTGTATTCATAGTGTCTTTCCCTACGGAAGTAGTTTGGACAGGAAGTCCGCTTCCGGGAGTATATTTCACAGAAGCTCCCGTAGGAACACCAATAGTCACTCCAAGCATGAATTGTTTGAACTTGATACTCGGTTGAATAGAAATATAGTTCAATGTAAAATCCACGTTAGGCTCAGTCACGTTCTGCTGCTTAAAAAACATTCCGCGCGTTTCGTAACCGATACCGAGAGCAGCGCCCCAGTACGGGTGAAACGAATATATTCCCATTGCCTGAATGAGATAGGCGGGGAAATGAATATCGGTTTTAGAGCCTTCGGGAACAGTGCCATTGAAGATAGAAGCGCCGAGCGTAGCTCCTGCACCTACTTCAAAATGTTTATATGCCATCGTATCTTCTTGCGCAGATGTTGTGCGTACAAAAAAGAGACTCAAAGCCGCTATGGTTACAACGAGGGAAAGCCTTGATAATCGCATGATAATTAAGTAGATATGTTAAAGAATAGAATGACGAAAGTGAGTACAAATATAAGCAATTAAAGCCGGCTATCCTTCAACTGTTACGATACCGCTTTTGCCGCGCATGGCGCTGCCTTCTAATGAGAGAGTATAAATATGACCATCGGGACTAATAGAGAAATTCACTTTCACGAATTCGCCGCTCTGCGTTTTTAAACGAATCGGAAGACTTGTGACTTTTTTTAATCCGTACGCCGATATTGCCGTTGCCATGCACCCCGTTCCGCAGGCAAGCGTTTCGCCTTCAACGCCTCGCTCGAAAGTACGGATGCGGATATATTCGCCTTCGGAATCCTGCATGACCTGTGCAAAATTCGCATTGACTCCGAGCGGTTCAAAATCCTTATGAGTGCGTACAGCCTGACCAAATTTGTTTATCTCGAAATTTTCAATCGTCTGCCCCTGGAATTCTTTGACTGCGTCAAAAAAAATAACGCCATGTTGCGAGCCGAGATCGACATAAGAGCAATCGACGAGTTCACCGCCGAGCGAAAGCTTGAATTTTAATTTTATTTTTTTCGGATCGTTATAATAAACGCGAAGCGTTTTTTCGGTCGGTTGCTCTGCCCGTATAAGTTCGCCCAGGACTTCAAAATTAGTATCAGGTGATGCAATAACTCCGAAATCAACTGCAGCCTGGACGGCACAGCGTGCGCCATTGCCGCAGANNAAAAACTTCGAACTTCGTATCGGGCGATGCGATGACGCCGAAATCCACTGCTGCCCTCACCGCACATCGCGCTCCATTGCCGCAGAGAGCGCCGAAGCTGCCATCGGGATTATAAAAATTCATCATGAAGGGTGCCTTCGCACTCCTTGCCAGAACGATCATGCCATCGGAGCCGATAGGACCTTTACGGCTGGCAACAGTTTGCGCCAAAGCCTTCAGCTTTACTTTGCCGAAAACGGTCGGATTATTAAACGCATCGATAATGACGAATTCATTTCCTGCGCCGGAATAGAGTGTAAATGGAATTTGGGGCATACATTAATTTAACACAATCGCAGTCATGCTTGTGCCATTCATGAAAAAAAAGTATCGGAATGACCGATGCCTCGGAGATGTTTTCACGCTGATTAAAACTAAAAGATATATCACATGGAAAGATATAATCCTGGACTAAGCCTCGCGGAAGGATTATCTGAATATCTCGAGCGATATAATCTCGGAAACGGAGGATATACCGATCGCTCGTTCAAGATAAAATTTTTCTGGAAGTTCATCATTACTCTTCCGAATATAAAGAATCGCGTCGAAGCTGTTAAATTTCATGATCTTCACCATATCCTCACCGAATACGAAACAGGCTTATGAGGTGAAGCAGAGATCGGCGCATGGGAAATAGCATCGGGATGCGGGAAGTATTATGCTGCATGGATATTGAATATCGGCTCGCTTGCTTACGGGCTTTTCTTTTTCCCCTCATATGTGTACCGTGCATTCATTCGGGGGAGGCAAAGCAGGAATCTGTATCATGGTGTTACATATGACTCATTCCTTTTAAATCGCTCTGTCGGGCAGTTGAGGAAAGAACACCATATATCGTCGGCAAAAACAGCGGCACGAGGCGGTGATGTAGTTGCATTTGCCGCATGGACCCTCATTATTCTTTTCTTTATTTCTATTCCAATTTTTGTGTTAATTACAACTTTATAGTAGGATAAGCATTTCATCTTTCTAAGATCTTTTTCAGATCCCGCAAATTCTTATTCATTGCTTTGCGCATTGCCATTTCCATGATGGGCGAGAATATCGCGGCGAATCCGGAAGTAGTCCCTTTATTAATAAGTGTCATACGCGTTTTATTTCCTTCGACCGTTTTCCAGAGATAGGTTGTATTCATCTCCATCGGTCCGCCGCTCGTTCCCATAACAAGTTTTTCTCCGGGAATATATTCATAGATCTTATAGGTATATTCGAGTTTCTTGCCAAGAAAATGCGCAGTAAAGGAAATGCGCGATCCGACTTCCAGCGGCTTTTCGGATTTCCATTCTGACTTACTGATATTTTCATACCAGATCGGTGCATTATCTGGATTGGCGGCATATTCGGATACCTTATCCTTTGGAGCGGCAATTACGATCTCTGTTTTTACTTCGACGGTTTTCATAGTGTTTTACTGATAGACGAAGAGCGATCTGTGAATAAGACATTAATTATCGAGTTTTCCGATTTTGTACTGAAGCAATTTTTTTTCCCCGGGCGAATTTGTCAGTTTCATCGCTTTCGTAAAATGCTCGCGGGCTTTATCCGCATCACCTGAACGGAAATATAATTCGCCGAGCGTTGCCGGAAGCAGGTAATACTCGCTGAGCAATTCCAGATTCGGAATGCTTTCAATCGCCGCAAGACCCGCTTCTGCACCTTGCAGTTCGGCAATGGCAATTGCCCGGTTGAGCGCAATAACGGGGGAGTTATTTTTGAGGGCGAGCTTATCATAAAGCTCCACAACCTGCCGCCAATCTGTTTCTTTCCGCGACGGAGAGATCGAATGTACTGCGGCGATGGCTGCTTCAATATGATAATTTGAAATTTCATCGCCTGTTGCAGAGCGATTAAGATGATAAAATCCGCGTACGATCAGAGAGCTATCCCATAGCGAGCGATCCTGATCGTCAAGGAGAAGTTTGTTCCCACTTGCATCGATCCTTCCGGGCAAGCGCGCTGCATGGAATAAGATCAACGCAGCAAGTGCATCTGCTTGTGGCCGTGATGTTGCAGGATTTTCAGTGAGCATCAGTGTCAGTCGTAAGGATTCATCGATGAGATCTTTGCGGATCACTTCATCGCTCGAAGCAGAATTGTAACCTTCATTGAATAATAAATACAATGCCTGCGATACGCCATCGAGGCGCTTTTCCAGATCCACTGCGTTCGGCAACTCTACCTTTATTTTCTCTTCGCGAAAAAGTTG
>PLXB01000343.1 GCA_003151215.1 Ignavibacteriota bacterium | reverse complement strand
AGCATTATAGTCATCCGATTGAGTATCATCGTAATCTTTTGAGAGGGAAAAAGAAATGAAGATCTCTCCATTTTTACCTATTCGAATTTGGGAGAACATGATTACGGAGTCCACAAAATCATTCGGTATGCTCCACGTTTTGCCTTTATCATCGCTCCATGATATCTTTCCGCTCCCGCCATCGGCAATGCTATTACCCAAGAAGTGTACCCAAACAACATAGACTCTTCCATAATAAGGGCTGGAGGGATTATTATCAACACAAATATTCTCCTTATCTTCGAATCCGCTGACCGAATCGAGAGGAACAATAAGAGGTCCGTTCGTCCATTTTTTTCCGTCTTTAGAAGTAGCGACAACGACATTATCAAAATTCGTATTCTGATCTCCGACGAGATAGGCATAATAAAAATTGCCTGAATCCGAAGCTATAATTGCCGGGTCGCCAAGAACTTGATAAGAAGAACCCGGTCGTGGCACACGTGCTGTTGCCCAATTCATACCTCCGTTGCTGGTATAGTATGCAGGCATTCCTGCCGAGATCATAGTGGGAATGTCATTCGCGCCTACCACGATAATATTCGAATTTCCACGGTTGATAGCGATCGTTGTTTGATTTTGATCACTTACACCAAGTGAAGACACGTCCTTCACGATCGTCGTATCTGCCGCAACGCTTTCGGGAATAATATCTGCCTCGGCTTCAGTACTGCTAAGGTCGATGCCCATCCGTTTAAGTGCGTGAAATTGAATAAGGCGCTGATACGCATCGGCATGATCATAGAGGTAACGACTGGCTCCATATTTTGTGAACTCGGCGTTGACCGCCTTTTGATAAGCGGCCGGATTAATAACAACTGGTTTCTCTTGCGCATAAGAACCTTTTGAAAAAGCAAAAACAGTTAAAAATACGAAACAGAGATTCCGGGACGAAAGTATAGGAAATCTGGTATTCATAGTTTTACACGAAAAGAAAGAAGCATAAATTTCGTGATACAAAATTTAACCATTTTAGACACAATGAGTGTCAAAGAATATACAGAGGATTGTCAAAAGATCATCATCAATACAACCAAAAATAATTCCCGATTCTTTAGAAGAGATGCACGATGAATCTACTAAAGCAATTAGTTCTCTTTTATATAAGACACGAAAACGGGAAAAGAGTTTCAGGAAAATGGATACCCATTACTCTGGTCTTCCCTCACTAGTTTTAAGGGAAGAATTTCTCATGAACTTATCAGCATAATTATTTTTTTATTATTCCCAGAATTCACACATTATTCATCATCTTATGAGACGCTACCTTCCCATATTTGCACTGTTTTGCTCGGCCATATTCTTTTCTTCGTGTAAGACAGAAACACCTGTTCAAGCGACTGCTAATTCGAGTTTCCAAAAGCTTCAGGATAAAGTCCTGACTAAAGCGTGCGCCGGATGCCATACCGAAAACACCGATTACGCTCTGCAATCGGGGCTTATTCTCGATGCCGATGTTGCCTATCAAAATCTGATCGGTATTCCCGCGCATTATTCCAATGCAAAATCGGATGGCTTACTATTGGTAAAACCGGGTTCCGCCGATAGCAGTTTTTTCTATATGAAAATTCATGCCATTCCGCAGGGAAAAGACTATGGCATTCTTATGCCACTCGGCTCGCCTGCTCTCACTGTCGGACAGCAGGAATTCATCCGCGAATGGATCAATGCCGGAGCGCCGAAAACAGGTATCGTCGCAAACGATTCTTTGCTCGATGATACGACGCATTATCCTACGCCTGCTTTTACACCACTGGCAGCACCGGCTTCCGGAACAGGATATCAGGTTACTTCGGGAACATTTGATGTCGGCTCCAATTTTGAAAGAGAAATCTTCGTCTATCGCGATCTCGGAAATCCGGTTCCGATATATGTGAATCACATCCATGAGAAAATGCGTCCTAACAGCCATCACCTTGTACTTTATACTTTCGATCCCAGTACGCCGAAATCACAGCTGCCGCAATTCAATGTCATCCGCGATTTACGTAATCCCGATGGTACTTACATCGTTTCTACGGAATCCGAAATGAATTGGCATTTATTCTTAGCAGGCACGATGATTCAGGAAGATGATTATAACTTTCCTGCCGGGGTTGCTCTTGAACTTCCTGCCCATGCCGGGGTCGATTTCAACACTCATTTCATTAACTACACACCATCGTCGATTATCGGCGAATGTTATGCAAATATTTACACAACCAATCCATCGAACGTACAGCATCTTGCACAGTCGCTTTTTCTGATTAACACGGATATTACCCTGCCGCCGCATAAGCAAACTGTTCTTACGCAGACGACGCCCAACTCGACCGCGCAGCCAATTAATATTTTTCTGCTCACTTCACACTTCCATTCGACCGGACAAAAATTCCAGATCGCTATATCAGGCGGACCGCGTGACGGAGAGATCGTGTATGAAAATAATGATTGGGCGCATCCGCTCGAAAAAACGTTCGATCCGCCGATCGTTCTGAATCAGGGAGAGGGCCTGAAGTCTATCGTTACCTATAATAATACAACCGACCAAACAATTAATTTTGGCTTCACAAGCAAAGACGAGATGGACGTGGTATTCGGATATTATTATTAGAATGAAAATATTCCTTGCTGCATTACTCCTCTCTTTTAATGCAGCGGCATTTGCGCAGCACACCGTAAAACTGAAGATCATTCATTGGAATGATTTTCATGCACAGAATGTGCCGATGGTACGAAAAGATTCTTTAGGCGATAAATACAGCGTCGGGGGGTTTGCATGGTTCAAAGCGGTTATCGATAGTCTGAAACGGGTTGCTGTGGCAGATCATGAATCGTACCTTTTGCTTGATGCCGGAGATAACTTCCAGGGCACGGCAATATCGGGCTTTACGCGCGGAGCATCACAGATTATGCTCGTAAATATTATTCATCCCGACGCCGTTACGCTTGGCAATCATGAATTCGATNNTGTCTGCTTCCTGGCGGAAAGACGTTCGCACAGCCCTATATCATAAAACGCGAGGGAAATCTGAATATCGCCATTATCGGGCTTACTACTGACGATCTGGCAAATCTATCATTACCTTCTAATATTAGAGGTTTAATTATCAATAAATGTGAAGATGCACTAAGAGAATATTTTCCGGAAATAAAAAAACAAAAACCCGATCCGATCATTGTACTCAGTCATATCGGAGTCGATGCCGACCTCGAACTTGCTAAAAAATTTCCCGAAGTAAATATTTTTGTAGGTTGCCATTCGCATACTGCCATTCAAAATCCTATTAAGGAAAACCACTCCGTTATTGTGCAAGCCGGATCGCGCGGGCAGTATGTCGGCGAGCTCGAACTTAATATCGATACCGACGGCGATTCACTTCTTTCCTATTCCGGAAAATTAATTGAAACAAGAAATGGTCGTTTCACTGCCGAGC
>PLXB01000515.1 GCA_003151215.1 Ignavibacteriota bacterium | reverse complement strand
GCTGTATGTGTTCTTTAGGCAGTAGTGCGGAGCGCAAAATATTCCATGAAGCCAGAACAACTCTCCCCGTTGCTGAAGATGCCCCTTTATATACCGTTCAACTATTGACGGTTCGAATGTTTTACAAAACGTGATTGTGTCTGCGCCGATAACCAGCATAGGATGCTCCTTGCGATAGTCGTTTGACTTTTGCAAGCCGGTCCATCGTTGGCAGCACCGTCAGAAGGATACTCTTATATAAAAATGCCATAGATTTCGTGTTTTATCCGGAGAATTATTTCGCCGGAATATAAATTTGTTGCGTAGCAATTACTCGGCGCGCGATCGCTGCATCCTATCATTGCCTTTGGTATTTCTCGTAGCCCCTCATTGCCCATTCCCAGTTTTTATTCTCCTGATTTCGATCATCATCTGAGAATTTGAAATCATCGTCGCCTGGTACGGTTCCATCAAATTGAGCATCATACCACCACCAATAAGGGCGCCACCCTATTCTTACAAATTCCTCGATGCTGCTTATTATGCTGAATGTTTTTCCGCTATAGAATACTAACTCCGCATTTACGGTAACGGAAAGGTAACCGCGCAACATCGAATTCCGCTCTGCGAAAATGATGTACCGGACAAGCCCGGCATTGACAAAAGACTCCTCAAGGCTCGCGATCCCATTCTTGCTTACCATCATAGTAATTGGTACAAGATCGAGTCTGTAAGGGCTTTTCTTATCATATATAAATGTCGTCATAGTAACTCTAATCTAAATTGTTGAATGATCCGTAGTGATCTGAATAATCTAACGTGTGCCAGCCCCGGTCTACGAAGTCGTAGAGCTTAATTGCGCAGGGCAACACCCTTCCGTCGCGGAGAAATATTAGACTGTTGATCATTACGATTATCCCGACGCCGTTCAGGTCGTCAAAAATTCGAAATTTCTGCCGCCGGAACAAGTTTACTCCCCATTCATTCTTCAATTCAATGCTATCGGTCCTCCATGTGTCCATGAATATTTCTTCGATCTCGCATTCATCGAGCAAAATTTCTTCCAAGACTTCGTTGAAGTTTTCGGAACGTACGATCTGAACGGGAATTTTAATTCCGGGTTCTCTTGATCGGTTATCTTTCACCAAAGGCTCCATACTTCGTCTACCTCCCGCTGTTTTCTGCGAATTGCTTCGCCTGTAAGTAATTGGCAAATTCAATTTTCCACTCATTTTCGCCATATATGCAGGGATCATCCGGTGCCCCGGTAACAAATTCGCCGGATTCCCGACCATCCCACCAAGAAAGCGGGCGAAATCCCAGCCCATGGAAGTCTTCCGTGGTGCTGACTATATCATAAGTAGTACCGTCTTTCATCAAGACGCGCGCGTTGATCTTCACACTTGAAAATTTACCTCGGTCTTTGCTTGCGGGAAACATCTCAGAGTGATATTCACCGTGCGAGATTATGCTTATGTTATGCGGATCGATGTAATCGTCTTCCAAGATTAACTTTTCGTCTCTGACTACAGCACATGTTACTTCTATCGGCGATACGTCCGGCATATCGCCTCTCTGTATCCAGGGTGTCCCAAACTGCGCATCACCTTCGACGACAAGTAGAAATGTCTCGTCACCGAAGTCGAGCACTGTAGAGCTCGTGTCCTGCCTATCATTTTCTTCCATACTTCAATTTTATGTGTTTATTGTAAAAATATTGACCGTCAACACCCAGGTTCTCTTTCCTGCATATAGCACCTTCCCGGATGCGACGGCCAAGTATTTTATCACTGCGAATCCCCAATGCTGGGAGGCAAAAGGAGAAACACGGCGACAAAATTGTTCGGGCATTCGCGATTATAGGATTCCCTCAAGATAGATGTCATCGTCAACCGGCTCGCTTAAATCCGTCAACTCCACATCTTCTGCGTTCAGTGTTTCCGGTTCAATAATTTCGACGTCGGTCGCAGTGACCATCATACCTTGACGTTCCTTTTCTGCAGCTTCCTTTTCGGGATTCTTATATTTTCCCACAGGATTTTTCAGTACAGGTACCCAGCCAAGCGGCCGGAAGATGGCATCAGTATCAAGCAAGGCCAGCCGATCCCGACGATTCTTAATTCGAACGAGGGAATATATGTTCATGCGGACTTTCCCTGTTTTATCGATGATGCCTGTCCAAACGGGTGAATTGTTGTCGCCCGTCGCATGCAGTTCGAGAATATCGCTTGCGCGAATGAATGCGCGCGTCACTAACGCGCAGTCACTTCGCCCGAGAACCCGCATTACTTCAATTTCCTGATCGTCAGGATGAATCCCGCCTTCAAATTTGTATTTTGCCATTTTATAGTAGTTTATGGTAAACACGGCTACTGATTACCGTAGGTAATCGGTTAATCTTGTATTTCAGCGATCTCCTCTCCGTCGGCCCATTGCGTAACATGATCGCGACCTGCCATCTCGATAGGAGCAGACAGAGCCAGCCCAGATTCGGCGGCGGATATCAGCCCATCAGAATTATCGGCGTCACTTTTCAGAGCGCCGTCAGTAGCAATTGACCAGCCAAGAGCGAAGAAATCCTGCGCTCCGTTGAGAAGTGCAAGCGGTGCCGTCTCGCCGCGAACGCTTATAATCGAGTATATTTCGAAAGGCACAGTTTTCTTTTCGTCGAAGCATCCGGAAATGATCGGATGATTTTTGTCGGTCGTCGCCTGCACTTCGATGATATCTGATTCGAGTATTAACCGAACCACGATGAGCACAGAATTACGTAGCGGTTTTATCAGTAGAGCCCTGAAGAGCCGTTTTGACTGAACTGATGAATCTAAGAGTATGAGTCTTGCCATTGTTGTATAGATTGTCGTAGTGAAAAGCAACCGCAAAGCCGCGCAATCGGACGATGTATCTTTCTGCGCGACTATGCGGGTAAATAAAATATTATTCATTATCGGTGCGATATTTGCCATAATCGTTTCGATATTTGAAGTAGATCAGGTCCCTTACTCTGGGATCCTCGAACATCCTTGCCAAAAAGGCTGCCTGAGAAATCAGATAACTCCTGTCGGTTAGGAAGTTGCCGCAACACGCCAGAGATGCGACTCGCAATATCTGCTCTATCGTTTGATCCGGAAATCGGACCGCGAATGACAACATCAGTAGTTCGCCGACCTGGTTTGAGCCACGAACAAATTTAAAAATGCAGGATCGGAAAATTTCACGATCCTTTGTCAGCGTCGAATTATCCGCCTCGAAAAAGATGGATTTTTCAAAATCGGCATGGAATGTGTCGTTGATGCGAATCGGTTTCTCCCGATGATATTTTTTTGCCAATGCAGCGATTTCCTTTAAGTCAGAGATTGTAAGTGGTCGGGTTGACGGATGTACTGCTTGCTGAGATTGATCTTTCACTTCGGTTGCCCCAGTCTCAACCGATGCGTCGGATTCTTCGATGTCGCTTAGTTCGATTATTGATTCTGAAGCAATGCCGTTCTGTTCGATTGTTTCTGTCATATATCAGTGTAGTATTAAATAATGATACCAAATGCCCCGTCTCGGAAATTTTCAAATCCACTGGCGCGGCGGTTATTGATTTCACACAGGTGCAGTCGAGTTACTCTAATATTAACGCACTATGGAAATTCGCCAGCAAAACAGAATGTAGACTGGCAGATATCGCAAGCCTCCTTTGTCAAAAACGGTCGTTGATAAATAAGGAGTTACGGGGATTCCGTCCAACAATTTCTCCAAATAATGATAAGGTCAGCCAAAGGGAGTGCTAACTATTTGGGTAAAAGGCAAAGGAATGTATAGGTGATATGGTTGAAAGGCAAGGATGTGCGGGATGAAGGACAGTACAAACATTATGTGCGGTACCAAATAAACATTCGGCAGCGATGAAAACTACCAACAGTGTTATGTTTATCTGGTACAGATTATACGTTTTC
>PLXB01000175.1 GCA_003151215.1 Ignavibacteriota bacterium | reverse complement strand
CTACTGGCTAAAGAACACATACAGCTTCTCGTGCTCTGCGGCAACAATGTCTTCGGAAACCGAGGACAATTTCATACCGGCGACGCCTGAGAATATCGCAACGATGATCGCCCGATTCAAGGAGATCACGGGTCTCGATGTATCGGACGCAACGCTCAGCCGTCTAGACATTACTATGATGATCGAGGTAGAGCGAAGTGTCCGAGCCTACTACAGGCTTATGCACAAGCGCCGGGGTTACGATATCCATCCGGAAGANNTACTCTACGACAAGGAGTTGGAACGGTTCAACAAAGGAAAGCCGCGTTACTCTGAAACGGAGGAAAAGAATTTGCTTCGGATAGAGCTTCGATTCCTCCGGCATATGAGCAGGTACATGAAGTTGCCCGCAGGGTTTCCGAAGTTAACTCTGGATACTCTTGCACACGGGCACGGATTCTGGATTGCGGTGCGAGCCTTTGAGCACCATGTGATGCGACTGCTTGATCTGCGACAATATGGAAAATTACCGGGCGCAGGGTCAGAGAGCTTTTATGACTCGGTGCTTAATGAAGCGACGGCAAAAATGATGGCACTCCATCCGTTAGAGTACCAGCATATTATTGATAGTTTAGTTGACAAGTACGGCGCTGACGAGGACAAACGGACGCAAGTAATGGATCGGTTTGATAACTTGACGCTTGAACCCATAGGGCGAGAGCTGCACGAAGGGATTTCAAGAGTCTGCAAGGACGTCTACGCCGTGTATCAAGAAGAGATACCGGCTTCAGAACTCTCCAAGGACTTCACAAGATCGGTACGGGCATATTCCAAAAAAAAGAGATACGCTCGCAATCCAGAATTGCGAGCTCAGGACGTTATCACTTCCTCAAATACGCTATGAGCGTAAGGTTTTTCACTAATCTAACACGTATTATGAATGAAATAGACACTAAGAAAAAGACTGTCAATGCGGACGACCAATCCAATATGACGGCAAAAATGAATTCAGTCGTGGCAACACCAATAAACGTAATTGCGACTTCGCAAAATCCTTCGCGAAAAATCATTGACGAAAACCAGAATAAGATTATTTTTGATATCCCAGCCGGCGACGATAGATTAATTGATATACAATTTGATAAAGAAACCGAGAAAATCAATCCATTACCGAATCATTTTGAAGTATCGTTCGAGGGGGCAAGATACTATAATAGCAGGGGGTTTTTTCCCTCTGACAAAGAAGTCTCAGTAGACGTACCGATAGTTGAGTCAAAGGAAAGGAAGCGTTACGTCAGACTCCCGATTGACCAAATCGATCATATTGTAGATCTGGCAACGGAGGATGCGAGACGTGTTTATCGAGAATATAATATTGTCACGAGTCACGTCTATATGAAGGATGGGAGTATTTTGGAAATTGATAAAAAAATCGGTGACTTTGATGGGAGTCCGATACATGTCGTACGGCAGGTTCCAACGACGAGAGAGGTCAGTGAGAAAACCTGGTTCCAGAATCCAACAGACCCGTTCACTGGGAAATGGTATCAATTCTTTGTTGTTAATTCCGATGACGTTGTCGGAATTTTCACGAATTACTGCGGCGCAATGGGCGTGCAGGATTTGCAGACCGGTCTTCCTATCAGAAATATCCTCTATAGGCCGAATATCAGATCATACCGTTTCGGGCGAAGAGAAGATACAATTCGATCTATCTTGGTATTGAAGAACGGACGATTCTTCCTGCTTCCATCGTCGGAACAATTTTCAATGTTGCAAAATGATCTTTATGTTGAAAGCTTTCCTGTTCCAAAGCCTATCACATCCCAAGATTCTGCGACTGGTATTGATATCCCCGTCAGTATATGGAAATAGGCTCCAGACATGCATTTGCATTAATCTCATAAAAACAACGAAGGGGCTGTAAGAGCCCCTTTGTATTAATAATTTTCACGCAGTTTGCTATTCGCTCATTGTTTCACGCACCGATTGTAATTTTGCCTTCATATCCAGAATTCTGTCCAATAAGGTTTGTATTGACTCCTCCGCCGGATCCAGCAACCTCTCTATCGCAGCCCTCTCTCTTTCTTGCGAAACTACATTTTGTATCATTCGATGCCGCAATAAACGCAGTTTTAATCCCTCTGTGGGAATTTTTAGTTCTCTGCAGAGCGGTTTTGAACGCTTGTATATTTCTTTAATCAGGAAATCTATGTTATAAGGGATTCCATTTTCATCGCAAAAGATGAATTGTGAAACAAGGATATCTGGAGTAGAATGAACCTGCTTATTCTCCAACTGGTTGATAATCGCGATCTCGGCATATTTCGTCATATGGACTATTCCAATGGTTTTTTGGTCCCAGTCCAGGTCGTCAAGCTTTAGTTTAGCCGCACTTTTCACATCTAAGTTGGACCCACATAATAACAGGAAAAAAGACGCATAAATCCGGTTGAGGTAGGAATTTTTAGGAAGGGCAATGTATATATCAGACACTTGCTCAGGCGAAAGAATCACCGCGGCATTAGGATTATCTTCTTGAATGAATGCGAAGTCGAATTCATCGAAAGGATTATGTTGATTTTCCCAGTTTCGGATAGCAAATGCTTCCTTAAGACATAAGTAATACTGTTCTCTATGAGGCAGGATCTCCGGAGCGGAAAAAAACGAACGCAGATTCGCTGCTGTTACTTCCGCAATACCGCGACTACCAAATTTCGAAAATTCAATGAATGCTTTTGAAGCGCTAATGATCTCTTTGAGGGTAGATGATGGCGAAATATTCTTGCTTTCACATAACTCGCAATATTTGCCCAAGAATTCTATTACTTTTCTTGTGATGGCAAGTTTATTTGTTGCCTCAATATTTGCAACACTTTGTTCCCTCGCGTTGATTGCTTTTGCATAATTTTTTCCACCTGCAACTACGGGTATCCCTGTGTTAATGTCATCACTAATACGGGACTGACCTGTCTTCTGATCAATAATGGTAATTTGAAAGACATAATAGTTTTCATCGGCATCTTTCTTAACCGGAAGTTTAGTGCTTAATTTCTCCCGAAGTGGGTTATATGAAATCATGATGTTGCGCTTTAGTTTATTTCGGTGGTTCTTATTATGCTGCCTTTTTGAACGATACGATTAGCACTGTGTGCTTAATGACCCGCATTGACTTAGCATCCGCCACTACTGCCCTGCTCTGATCGATCAAATCAATCCCGCTTTGTGGCAATGGCATCTTGCTCGTGATGATGAGCAGTTCTTCAAACTTCGCATTGCTGTCTGACATTTTGTGGTATGCCGATAGCGTAGTTGAAAGATTTGCATGTCGTGCAAACTTCGATACCGTTACAGGAGTAGTCCCAGAATCCACCAGGTGCTGAATGAGCGCGTGGCGTGCTGAATGGAGATCAATTCCTTCATGAGGGATTCCAAGTTGCTTACAAACGCTCCGTACTCTTTTTATTATCCATCGGCTAAGCGAATCCGGTTGGTATGCCTCCCCTCTCGAATTGCAAAAGACAAACCGGGACGATCTCACCGCTTCGCTTTTATGCGCTTCCTTGTTCTTTATCTGCCCATACAGCGCCAAAGCGGCGTATGATGACATTGGAAGCACTCCGGCAGAAGATTTTGTCTTTAGAGTATAGTCATCGGTTGACCGGACATTAATCTCATTCTTGTGCCAATCAATAGCATCATTCAGCAAATAGCAGATTTCGGAGCGGCGCATCCCGGTACCGAAGGCAAAAAGAAACGCCGCCGCCATCAAACGGTCAGTGTAAGTTACTTGTGGCATAGCATCGTAGATCTGCTTTATCTGCTCAGGAGTTAGTACCCCTCTCGGTCTTGGCTTGTGTTTACGGCGAAGCGCCGCACTGTCGAATTTAGCAAAGGAATTCTCGCCAAGCACTCCATCTATCACTGCTTGCTCGAAAGCTGCATGGAGGCACCGGTAATGGCCTTGAGCGCGACTGTTCGATTTGACCTCCAACAGAAAAGTCCGTACCATTGCCGGAGTGATTGCATTCAGAAGCACTTCAGCGCCATACTTCCCTATCAAAGCATTGAAAGATTCTCGTATCTGCCGGAGGTATGAATTTGAAAGCCCCTTTAATTCGCAATCGTGCAGATATGATTCGAAAAAATTCTTCAGCCGCTTTGGAGCATTCGGGTTCTCATTGTTCCGGAAATGTTCAAGTATCTTTTGGCCAACCGCTATGGCCTTCTCCAATCCTTTCGGATCGTCAACTCTGATGCCGGAAGATTTCTTCAGCTTACGCCGCTTCCCTGTCAGCGCATCGGTCATGTAAAGGATGAAGCCATAGTATGGCCGGTTCTTGAATTTATGCGGCCCTGTGAGGGTCGGCTCGCCTGCCGATGATGGCGATGATCGGTTTTCCCAGTATTTTTGTAATCGTGGCATATATATAAATCAACGTTGACGCCCATACAGGTTCCACAAAAGAGCATTTAGCTAACTCAAAGAATTATCCCTCGATCGATAGCAATCATTCGGAGCAATTCTCTCATTTCTTCGCTGACCTCAGGGTTTTGCATATCACGCCTTATTTGTTCTCTTCCCTCAATAACCTCTTTTGCCAGATGTACCACCTTCTTCCATCCTTCGTTCATTAGCAGTTCTGAAGTTTTAGGTATGTGTGAAGTTTCATGAATACATTCCCATAGATCCTTCGGGGAATCAAATTTAACGACCGTTATCATATTTCTCTCAGCCCATTTCAATTTTTCATCCGAAGGCATTTCGACAACAAACCAGAGAACCTCATGAATGTCACCCCGGTACTTTGTAAGCTGATCACATAAATATTCATCTTGAAGACTCATTCCTACAATTACCAGAGGACTTAAAAAAGCAGAGTGGATTGCGACCTCAAATCCAAGAGTTGAACTCAAGATTCCGTAATCAGAACTTTTTAATACGCAGGTACCACTCTCTTCAAGCGATCCGTGTGGATGAATAATCTCCCTTATGTGGCGATTCTCCGCATTCCCGTATTCATCAGTATGACGAAAGATCGGAGTGGCCGCGTTTCTTTCCTTTGGATCACGCAAAGCCTTAAAACTTTTTATTCGATAATCATAAGTAAATGCGAGAAGAATCGATGAAAAGGATTCTATATTAAAGTTGACGATAGTATTTGCCTTCAATCCCAGTTTCATGATGGGATTAATAATTCTCTTAAATCCGTGAGGATTTTTTACCCGAAGTTCTTCGAGTTTTAGGATTGCTTCCGAAAGCGGAATCAGGAATAATTTTCGTAATTCCTGCTGAACATTAACATAAGGGAGTTTCCCATAGACAGCTTGTAAGCGCTCCGCAAATTCTGACGACACAACAGAAATACTCGCCTTCTTTTCCATTGCTGCAACCAACCCACCCCACGATAGCGTGGAGGTATCACCAAATTGAGCAATATGTTGAGTAATGCCGGTGCCTACCCACAAGCAGTATCCGCTTGTTATGAGAGGGAATATTCGACCTTCGATGTCCATAAAAGTCTCTATTGGTTGTAGGTACCCGTGCTCGATTACTTTTACCATGGCTTTTTTGAAAAGTTATATTCGAATAAACATTGCCCGGTTCCAACATCTCCACCCCCAATTTTGTCTGTTACCGTTTATTACCGAGGACTGGCTTGCTGGAGTGTATCATCATGGCATTTGAGGCACGAGTTAAGGAAACATATAACTCTTTGATCGTAAGCGAATCGGCATCCAACACTACTGAATTATGAAACTCAAGCCCTTTTATTAGTAATGGTCGAGCTATAATTCGATTCCTAAGCGGCTGACCAATTATGCGCTGATGATCTTTCAATTCCTTCGCGGCTTCAAGGTAATTCGGAGATATTCCTCGATCAACTCTTATTATTATTTTCTGTATGTCTCTCCAGAGAGACTTTCTGGAACAATAAGACGCACCGGATTTGGAGAATATGTCGATTTCGGATAAGAAGCTCTTTATGGCCTTTGCTCCGGGACTGGCAATGATGTTTTTTCCCGACAGAAGGATACCACTGAGGCTTTCTGGAAAGGCAGCACGTCGAGCGCTACCAGAGATGGACCGCATGACTTTTGTTTTTACTATCCCCATTCCAGTGAAGCATGTCTCCGCGAAATCAAAGCAGGCCATCAATAAAGATTGACCGTCCGAGTTTTGCATTGCATCGGCGAATCTCATAAGGTCCTTTGCCTCAATTTCATCGATTGAGTCATACGTTCCCCTTAATGATTTTGCGAAACTATGGGCAGCCTCTGGAAATTTCAAAATACCAACCACGGTTTCAAATTTCCTGCTTAAAAATTCCTTGCAAGAACTGATTTGCTCCTGCCTCGTATTTACTCGCCATAAGCACCCCTTCGGCAGCTTTTTATCCAGTTCTATATTTCTATCCTCCAGTAGTAACCTCCGCACATCCAAAAGCCAATATCCCAGCTCTGGATTATTATTTATCCATCTATACGGATTATTGAGTTCAGGTCCTTCAGAAAAATTTGTTAAAACGTCGGTTTCCCAATTCACGATCTGATTGCTGCCAAACCCAAAAATCCCCTGCAAAGGGTCACCGAAAATACGAGAGGGTAAATAATCTGCCACTGCTAAGGCGATCTGATGTTGTTGAGTTGTGCAATCTTGGTACTCATCAATAAATATCGACGAATAGCTCGAAGTGATGATCTTCCTTCCGAATGACTCTCTAATGATCGCATTAGCTCCTACAGTGATTTCATCAAAAGTGGATGTGTCGGAGACACCGGCCAACTCACGATAAGCCAGAGCGTACCTTTTTGCAAAACCCGCGATGGTCGATAGGTGATATTTCTTCGAAGGTACGGATAGCTTGTGAAGTTTTGATCGAAGCGAGCGTACTCCGGCATGAGTGTGGGTTAAAATGAGGTGTCGCTTCTCTGTTTCAGGCAACAATGCAAGTGTTGTACCAATGAGATGCGTTTTCCCGCAGCCAGCGGGTGCGGTGATGACGATCCGATCAGAATCAAGCAGTTCTTTCACCCTGAAACCCAATCAAAAAGTTGGCGTAACTTTTCATTCAGATCTGACTTATCCTTATTGAGGTAATCGAAAATAATCTCTCCGATTTCTTCTCCGATGGGGATAGTCTTCATCCATTCTTGATCTCGGAAGATTGTGCCAAGTTTCTTCCTCCTCTTTGCATCAAGCTGATTAAATGGAAATTCCGCGAAAGTATTGAACGAAATAGCCATTTGCTCCGCAATACATTTTTCGATATTATTATTCTTGTGAGATGCGATACACTCCATAATCTTTCGAAGACATTCCGGCGGCAAATCGCTAAAGAGACGCTCCTCTATACACATCCCGTCATTCCACTGAATTACTTTTACCCCTTTGCCCTTAAGTATCGACAATTTATCTTCTGTTTTCTTTTGCTCATTGCCAGTGAGATCCGAATCAAGCAACAGGCAACAAGGGTATCCCAGATCGGACAATACTTGAGCTCTACCGATCGCCGCACTCCCTCCTCCCTCAATTACCACTGCTCCTCTGTAATCGAAGGAA
>PLXB01000412.1 GCA_003151215.1 Ignavibacteriota bacterium | reverse complement strand
AGAATCGATGACCACCTTGTTGTAACTTTCGACGAGTGGAGAAAGTTTGATAGCTCGCTCGAAGATACACCGACTACTCTTGCGCCCTCAGAGAATTTTATCGATGCCGCCGGTTTCAGGCCTTTCTATACATACTCGTCTCTCATGATGGAATGTATTGGAAGCATTGCTAAGAATGAAAAGAGAAAAGATCTTGCTCCCAAGGACAACGAGAAACCGTATGGCTGGCTCAAGAGGATTGAGGAATTGAAGACAGCAGGCTTCGATCTCTGGAATCAGTTATTTGCGGATCTTGCAGTCACTTTTATCGATATTCACAATGGGAAAATGGGCGAGGTTTAAGACTGGGAATTATGCTATTATGCCCATATGAAAGGAAAAATCCTCATAACCGACTCACTCTTCATTTTCCCTGAACACGAGGAGATGCTTACAAATGCCGGGTATGAAATAGAGCGTTTGGATAAGCCGGAGGCAACCGAAGACGAGCTTGTCGAAGCCATCAAAGGCAAGGTCGGATATATTCTCGGTGGAACGGAAAAGCTTACTGATAAAATCATCGATGCGGCGGACAGTCTCAAAGCAATCGCATTCACTGGAATCGGTTACAAGGCATTCATTCCGAACTACGAATATGTTACCCAGAAAGGAATTGCGATATCGAATGCGCCAAACGGCCCGACGCATCCTGTAGCGGAGTGGGCTGTCACTATGGCTCTTGCCATGAATCGAAACGTATTTGAGCTCGGTCGCGCGGGCGATAAAAAATTCATGACGACAAGAGGGATTGAGAATTGTCATGTTGGAATCATTGGACTCGGGCGCATCGGCGCAGAGATCGCAAAAATGATTCAGCCGTTCAAACCGGCTTCCGTACTCTACTATTCAAAATCGAGGCACGAAGAAATTGAAAAGGAATTTGGGATTGGATATCAAGAGAGGCTTGATTATCTACTCAAAACAAGCGATATTGTCTTCGTTTGTGTTTCGGATGATGCGGGTCAGAATTTTATAGATGCTGAAAAAATTGCCCAAATGAAAGACAGAGCTCTGCTCGTTTCCTTTATGCACAAGGGGATCATCAATGAAGAAGCTTTGTTTTCTGAGCTCAAGAAAGGAAGAATCAGAGCAGTCTCTGATTATCCAATGGCAAGCAAAGAATTCAACGATCTTCCACTCGGCACTTGGTACTCGTTCAACGGCTCGAATGCTTTCAATACAGGCTCTGGACTTCAGGCGACAAGTGATGCTGCCGTCCACTCACTGTTAAGTTTACTTGAAACGGGAACGGATATAAATAAGGTCAATTAAATGAATACAGACGCACACTACATGCACCTTGCCCTCGAGCAAGGAAAAGAAGCGAAACTCTCCGGCGAATGGCCGTTTGGAGCTGTCATTGTTTGTGGAGATAAAGTCATTGCTCAAAATCATTGCACTGAGGGTGCTGCAAAAAATGTTTTGGCTCACGCTGAACTTCAGGCGGTGAACGATGCTTGTAAAGTCCTCGGAAGAAATAAGTTTGATGATTGTGTCATTTACTGTACCAATGAGCCGTGCCTTATGTGTGCCTCGGCAATTATCCAAGCAAAGATTCCGAAAGTAGTCATTGGAGCTTGTCGAATAGATATGCCGCACCTTCTTCGAGAGCGAAAACTCAAGATCGAGGATTTGGCTGATGATGCTGGATATCCGATAGAAATAGTGAAGGGTGTACTGAAAGGAGAAGTAATTCAGCTTTTTAGCGATATAAAGAAATAATATATGGCAATCCGCGACCAAATAATAAATTCCCTCCAGCCTCTCATTGCTTCTCCAAAGCATGTCTTTATAGATCAAGAGGTTTTAAAGGAAAAAGCTAAGAAATTCTTGGATATGGAAGTTCCGCCGTGGGATAATGACCTCCAGTTTGTCGGAACTCCCGAGCAGACTGTTCAGTATTACTTTTTCCTCGATAGTATCAACTTCTGTTTCTGGGCTCCGAAAGGTGAGGAACGCTGGGCCTATAAAGTCGGAGATGAATGGATGAGCGGGTACTATGCATATTCGCGAGCAATCAAGGATGCCTTTATTCGAGATCCTCGCTTCTTTGACGCAGAATATTTGAGCATTGTCTCTGACGAAGATTTCAAGAATGTATTTCAGGGAAAGAACGCATTACTCCTCCTCGATGAACGACTTAAGATAATCCGAGAGAATTTCACTATTCTGAAAGAAAAATTCGGTGGACAGGCGATCAATCTCATCTGGCAGGCAGAAGGGGACACAGACAAATTTGTACAACTTGTTCTTGAGAATTTTCCAACATTTAGAGACCAGATAGAAGAAAATGGACACATTTATTATTTTTTGAAGAGAGTCCAAATTTTTCCTTCAGATCTTTCCTTTGTTGGTATTCCTGAGCTCAAACTTTCTAACCTCGAGCATCTTACTGTCTTTGCCGACTATAAGCTTCCACAGATACTTGAATCGCTCGGAATCATCAAGTATTCAGAAGAGCTTGATTCGGATATCGTGAATGAGAGACAGATTCCTGCTGGCTCGCT
>PLXB01000382.1 GCA_003151215.1 Ignavibacteriota bacterium | reverse complement strand
CCGATAAAAATTACGCCTGCTTGTAGAAGACGATCAACGCACGTTGCTGAATACAGTGAGGTAAAATTCTCCAGGAATTTCGAACCGCAAGTCAGGCGTGCATCTTTCAGCGCCAGGACGTCTTTAACGGCAACGGTCATTCCGTTCAGTTTTCCTGATACAGGAGGGTAACGCTCTTCGTCGAATACTTCGAGGTAGCAGTTGTATCTTTGATTCAGTGTACGAGCGTGTTCAAATGGATTCATGATTATAGACAGTATTTCAATTGAGTTACAGCCCAAATACGATTTCTGTAATTTGGCAGAACAGAGATGTGTTTTGTTTTGTCGCAATGTACTTTCGTTTTTTTCGGATAGTCCCCATCTCTCTCCTTTTCTGCGCTTACATTGTGCAGGGATTTACAGTTCTTTATGCTCAAGGCGGCGATAATTTGCAGGCACAATTAGGAAAGAAGCCTCATCTCTCACTGGTGCTTTCCGGAGGCGGTGCGCGAGGATTTGCACATATCGGAGTTCTTGAGATCCTCGATTCGGCGCATATTCCCGTTAATCTCATCGTCGGAACAAGCATGGGCGCTATTATCGGCGGGTTGTATGCAGCCGGATATTCCCCAAAAGAACTTGCGAAAATGGCAGTAGGGACGAACTGGAATGACGTCTTTAATCTCAATGACGATTCTCACCGCCCCGAGCGCTCTTTCGGCAAAAAGGATGAGAAGGCCTCATTACTTTCCTTGCGGTTCAACGGCTTCTTTAAGCCGGTTCTGCCTCAGGCGATTTCGAGCGGACAGAGGTTAACAATGCTGCTGAACTCTTTAGTGATCAATGCGCCCTATGGCGCGCAGGAAGATTTTCTTCATAATATGCGTGTTCCATTTGTTGCTCTTGCAACCGATATTGTTACCGGATCGAGAATACTGATAACTCACGGCGATCTTACTGCTGCTATGAGGGCAAGTGCAACGGTACCGCTCCGGTTTAATCCCTTAGTTCATGACTCGGCTCTTCTGGCCGATGGCGGTTTGCTTTCAAACATTCCGATCGATGTTGCCAAAGATTCTGCGGGAGCAGATATCGTTATCGCATCCAATACGACAGCCGATCTGCGTAATCGCTCCGAGATCGCATCGCCATGGGATGTTGCCGATCAGGTTATAACATTGATGATGCGTAAAGAAAATATTGCGCAGATGAAGCGTGCCGATTTAATCATGACTCCCGAACTTGAGCATGGCACACCGGATGATTTCTCAAAGGCTGATTTCTATATAGAAACCGGAAGGCAGGCTGCGCGAAATGCGCTGCCGCAACTTCGGGAAATTCTCGCCCGTAATCCGGGATCGCTGCAAGAGTCAAATCCTTCGGAAGAAAAAACATTGCTTCCCATTCTGGAAGAGATTAAAATATTCGGAAATCCTGTATCCCTGAAAGACTCACTTAGTCAAATTGGTCGTGCTGCGGAAGGAAAAGCGTTAACCAACTCATCCTATAAAACCGATATTGAAATTCCGATTCTTTCCTTACTGCGGAATCACGGATATTCTCTTGCCAGAGTTGACAGTGTGCGCATCAATCCGAAATTCGATCGCGCGGAAATTTTTTTGGATGAAGGCCGGATCGGAAGCATTAATGTCAAAGGTTTGCACTCCGTTCAGGAAGAACTTGTCATACGAGAGTTTAATCTTTTGCCCGGCGAGATTTTTCGTGCCGATGCAGGGGAAAAAGGTCTTCGCAATCTTACGGCAACTGGGTATTTTTCTTTTGCAAGTCTTGAACTGGTCCCTTCTCCACTGTGGAGAGGAACACAATTTCCGATGCGGGAAGATACGACGATTTCCGGATTTACCGATATTCCCGTTTCAGCATCAGCAACTTCATTACTGATCACTGTCGAAGAGCGTGCAACAAGAATCCTGCGTTTGGCAGCGCTTGCTGATAATGAGTTCGGAGCGCAGTTCTCGATGCAATATGCCAATGAAAATCTATTTGGATATGGCACAGAATTTTCTGTGACCGGGGGGCTGGGCGGATTGTCGCGTTATGCTTTGATTCAGATCGCCACACCGCAACTGTTTCTCTCATTTACGACATTTCATCTTGGCCTATACGCGGGGTTCAAAGATATTTCCGTTTATACGCTTACTCCCGATATTTCTACAGGAAAGTTTACTGCTCATGTTGATGATGTCGTTCGCGAAGCCCGCGATATCGGCGGAAGGCTGCGATTAGGCGGCGAAGTCGGAAGATTAGCGATTGTTACCGGGGAAATCCGTATAGAACGGCAAAGAAGTTATTCGACTATTACACAAGAAATAATTGATCCCATTGCAACGCTTTCGGCTCTTAAAGGCGAACTGCTTGTCGATTCACGCGATGATGCAGCTTACCCTCATTCGGGGACTTTGCTTCAGGGAAACTATGAGATCGGTACAGGATTGCTTGGTGGCAGCGAACGATATACGAAGATTTACGGACTCTTCGAGCAAGTACTTTCTGTTTCCAGGCTCCATACTTTTATTCCGAAAGTTGCCATCGGATTAGGAGACCGAACCGTCCCGCGACTGGAACAATTCGATTTAGGCGGAATCGAAAGTTTTTACGGGCTTAATGCGTATGAACTTCGCGGAAAACAAATGGTGCAAGGAAGCCTGACCTATCAAGTCGCAATTCCGGATGCGCTGTTCTTTCCGACATTTGTTACATTCCGGTATGATCTTGGCGCAATGTGGACTGAACCGGAATCCATTAAGTTCGAAGATTTCATTCATGGAGGAGGAGTGCAGATCGGTTTCAAAACGCCGATCGGCTTGGCACGATTTGCAATCGGCGAAAATTTTCGGTTTGCCAAAAGTATTTCCAAACCATTACTGCTCAACAATCCGATCTTTTATTTTTCCATCGGAGCAAATTTATGAACATCATTATTACCGGAGCTTCCAAAGGAATCGGCTTTGCTATTGCCGGAGTATTTGCAATGCAACATGAGAAACATGCGATCGGAATTTGTTCGCGAAAGGAAGATCAGCTTGCAAAAGCCGAAACTGAACTCCGGGCGATTTCCCATCATCATGAATATTTTTCCAAAGTCTGCGATGTATCTCAGGAAAATGAAGTACATTCATTTGTTGCAGACTACCAGCAGAAGTTCGGCGCTATCGATGTTTTGGTCAATAATGCCGGTTTCGGGATCTTCAAACCGGTCACAGAAATTACAAAAGGGGAGTTCGAATCTGTCCTTGGAACAAATTTACGCGGAGTTTTCCTTATGACTCGTGCAGCATTGCCAGCCATGCGCCAGAAGAAATCAGGAACGGTCATCACGATAAGTTCGCTTGCCGGAAAGAATGGTTTTAAAGGAGGTACAGCGTATTGTGCATCGAAATTCGCTCTACGCGGTATGATGCAATGTCTCTTTCTCGAAGTCCGTGCCGATAATATCCGCTTTGTTACTATCTGTCCGGGAAGTGTGGAGACGGAGTTCTTTACGAGCGATAATCATGGATCAGAAATAAAATCAAAAAAAGCGCTCATGGCTGAGGATGTTGCCGCTTGTGTAGAACTGGCAGTACGATTGCCGAGGAATGCCGATATTTCGGAGATAGATATCAGACCGACGAATCCGAAAGGGCAGTGAAAGAGGAATTCAAAAGAATTTATATTTTCGAAACCTTCCGGTATATTATATGGTTGTTTAAGGCTATATTGTTCATTAATATCGAAAGAATAGAAATACGAATGAGAGAATCACTAAAAGACAAAATTGAAAGCGCAATCAGCGAAGGTTTCGAAAAAGCACAGGAAGAAAAAGTCTCCGAACTCAACCGCCTCTCCCAAACAGGCAAACAAATTTCCCGCAAAGATTATAATTCTAGAAGTTTAAGCGAACTCTATAAAGAATTGGGACTTGAATACCCGACGGGTAAGCCGGTAATAATGGCGTAGTTTTCCGGGGGACTTCAGTACTCTTAATCTTCCTGATTGAGGAGTTCTTCACCAACGATTTCCTCTTCGTCTTCGATCTTACGGTCCTTGGTTAAGCCGAATTTACGCATCTTTGTATAAAGATGCGAGCGCTGGATACTCATCGCTTCTGCTGTCCTGCTGATATTCCAATTATATTCGCGAAGACGTTCTTCAATGTAAATCTTTTCAGCCTTATCTTTAAAATCCTGAAACGTTTCTGCCCCTAATGCTTCTTGTAAAGGGTTATCATGCGAACCAATGAGATATCCCTCGCTCTCTGTAGATTGAATGCGTGCGATATCGGCGGGAGTCAAAAAGATGCTTTGAGCAGATTCTTCTGCATTCTGGCTGTTTCCGACATTGAATGAGTTCTGCGACCCGGACATAGAAAATGCTACGCCAAGATGCTCGACGTCTTCCCGTTTGACAACTTCTCCGGCAGTTAAAATAACAATACGTTCGATAATGTTGCGAAGTTCACGGATATTTCCGGTATAAGGCAAGGACATCAGCAGCCTCATCGCTTCTTCATCAAAACGAGGGGGCTTGCGTTTGGCATCGGCAGCAAATTCCTCGGAGAAGGATTTAACAAGCATCGGAATGTCTTCTAATCTCTGACGAAGCGGAGGAACGTGGATCGGAATGACATTGAGCCGGTGAAAAAGATCCTCGCGAAAGTGTCCGGCACGGATCTCATCGGGCACATTTTTATTTGTCGCAGCGATCAGGCGCACATCAACTTTGATCGGTTTGCCCGATGAACTTCCCACCCTTTCGATCCATCCTTCT
>PLXB01000147.1 GCA_003151215.1 Ignavibacteriota bacterium | reverse complement strand
CTGGAGCGGCAGCGCGGGCTGGAGCAGCGCGTGATGCGGGGACACTTGTTCGGGAAGAGGTGGCACGTGGAGCGGGAGAAACCGAGCGGGAACGACTAGCAGAGCGGGAGCTTGAACCGCTTCGGCTACGCTGCTTGTGGGCAGCAACTCGAGCGCGTGCAGATTGAATCAAATCGTCAATGTCAGCCTTGCCGAGACCAGCAGCCGCAGCATTGGTCTTGAACTCCTTCTCAAGAGAAGCAGCATAGCTGGGTTCAGCGGCAACGAGTGCAATGTGGGTAACACCACCCCACTTGATCTTGCGGCGTTGTCCCTCGGGGTTGGTGACAGTGACATCAGTCAATGCCTTGCGCTCTTCTTGCCTTGATCGGGAGGCCTCCTTTGCGTCCTTCTTAGGGTAATTGCCAGTGGGGCCAGTGGTGTAGGCCTCCTGACGGGCGACCTTCTTGGCAAGCGACGGGTTTTCAGCAGCCAAATTCAAGAAAGCATTGGCACCAAGAACAATGGGACGCTCGCGACCATTTTATNNGAGCACTGCCAATAGCCGCATCCTGTGCGCTGACAGCATCAACGATGGCTTGGGAATATGCGGCATCGCGATAAAGGGTCTCGAATTCTTTGTTGCCATATTGAATGGTAGCAGCGCGCGAAGTTGTCTTCGGGTTGTCGATGATGATTCCCTTAGCCGCCTCGGTAGTGCGGGATGAAGTGCCGGGGGCAGAGTGAGGGCGAACGTCCTTCAACTCACGTCCGAGGAAAGCAGCGCCAGCCTTGTAGATGTCGTTGTTAGGACCTTTGCGCAGTTCACGGCCAACCTGTTGATCGGCATAGACATAGCGAGCCTTTTCCTCATTCCAAATCTTCAGGCGGCCATTTTCAATGATAACGGCGTCAACTTCCTCAACAACTTTGTCACCGTTGCGGTTGCGGGTCGTCTTGGTAAACGTCTCCATATGTGCTTCGGGTTCAGCAACTGCCTTTGCAAGATTGGCCATCTTGCCTTTGCCTGTCTGGCGGCGCTGAGCCAGGATTTGACGACCAAGACGCAGAGCTTCCTCATCATCAAGCTCTTGGGCGCGTTCGGAAACGCGGGATCCAGACCGGCCACTCATAGAAATACGTTTCGACATTTTAAACAATCTCTTTCTAATGCTAATAAAATAAAATTAACGTTAAAAAAATATATCAAAATGTCTAAGTTCGCGGAATATGAGAAAATAGCCTTTTTGCCGTCGATTAGGTGTAGTTGCGGATCAATACTCTCAAGACCCGACATTATAGAAGAATATATTCTTCGCGCAAGGCAACCTGCCCAGAATATCGCGGAAGAGCGAGATGAGAAAATTGAGAAGCTCCGGGAGCGAAAGGACCTTACAACTAGACAGAAAATTGATGAACTTCAAAATATTCAAGATGAAGGGAAGATTTTAATGCAACGGGAATTGAGAAGAGTCTTTAATTCATTGGAGATAAGGAGAATATGTTGTCGTGTGCAGATTGCAGACTATGCACGGCAAGGTTTAAGAAATGAAACGGTTAAAGACCCAGAAACTGGTGAAAAAATAAGTGTCGTGATGACTTTTGACCCTGAAAGTTATTATGAAGTTGATTAATTTTCTTAATTAATAAATGAATTCTTCCTTTTTGGAGGCAATTGCCTCCAACTCTCACCGAATTGAGAACTTCCAAAAGTTTTCGGCATTATTTCCAGAGTATGATTTCTCTAATAAACATCTTTGGAAGATTGAAAGTTTTGAAAAAAAATAAAACACTTTATTTTTTAGACGACGTTCAGGCGAACACAAATTTCTACTGGAACGGTATAAAGGAATCGCAGAGTTATTACCTTGATCGGAGGAGAACCGGAAGATATACCCAATATTTCGATGATGGAAGTATTTCGATCACTGGAAGATATAACCAAGGTTTAAAAGATGGTCTACGGACAACTTGGTATTATACCTACCCACATCAAGAAAGAAGAATTGAATCTAAAGAAAATTATTTAAACGGCATTAGAGAAGGACTTTATGAAAGGTGGTATATAAACGGAACTAAACAAGTCGAAGGGAGATATCACAATGGGAAAGAAATCGGAGAGTGGAAATCTTGGGAATTTGGAAGACTAATAATCATTAATTATTAAATGAATAACTTATTTTTGGAAGGTATTTCTTCTAATTTTGAAGATCTTTCATCTTTTCAGAATTTTTCAGTACTGTCTCCGAACCATGAATATTCCCAGAGGAAATTTTGGAGTGTATTTTCACTTGAAAACTCTAATCATGTTGTATTTTTAGATGAAATACNNTTTAATAAAGATGGGCAAAAAGAATCGATGACCGTTTACATTGATAATGATGAAATTTATACTGAATGGTCTCCCGCAGGAATTGTACTGAAAAATGGAAGATATCGAAACGGTAAACAGAATGATCTATGGTTTTTTAACTATCAAGAAGGGTCTTCTGAAGTAAATTTCAAAAATGGAGTTCGAGATGGTCTTGCCGTATACTATTATCTGGATGGAAAAATATTTTCAGAAGGAAAATATAAGGATAATTTAAAAGAAGGATTATGGATTGATTGGTATGATAGCGAAGAAAGACAAATACAATCTAAAGAGAACTATCAAAAATATGAAAAGAATGGACTTTGGGAGGAATGGTATGAAAATGGGAATAGAAAACTTTATGGAAACTATCAGGATGACAGAAAAATTGGAAAATGGAGCTATTGGGGACCTGATGGGAGACTTTTGAAAACTAGAATCTATAAATATGAGGAAAATGTCTGGGAATAAATTTTATTTATAGAA
>PLXB01000149.1 GCA_003151215.1 Ignavibacteriota bacterium | reverse complement strand
TCGAAACCGAGTACGGCGGCACTTCCAGCCTCAGGCGGGATTATCCCACAAAGCATTCTGATCACTGTGGATTTTCCGGCGCCATCGGGCCCCACAAGACAAAAGAGCTCACCCTTTTCCACAGCCATGGTAACACCATCGACTGCTTTGCGATTGTCGAAGCTTTTTGCTAAATCATGAGTTTCAATGACTGACATGGAAGCAGTTTATTTGGATATTTGCAGTTCTGCATCTGCGGGCATGCCGGGTTTCATCACACCATCGGGATTAGGTACTTCGATCTTTACTGCAAAGACGAGCTTCTCGCGGTCTTCCGTCGTCTGTACATTCTTCGGTGTGAACTCAGCTTGCGGAGAAATATAGATCACATTCCCCGAAAATGTTTTGTCTTTATAAGTATCGATCTTTATTATTGCCTTCTGTCCGATCCTGACTTTTCCTAAATCTTTATCGCTGACATAAATCGTCAGTTTAACGGGATCGATGACGCTGATCGTTACGATCGTTCCGTTTATTCCGGCTATTTCACCTTGATTAAGGACTTTATGTGTTACCGTACCGGTTACCGGAGAAATGACAATGCAATCGTGAAGCGATTGCAGGGCTTCGTTTGCCAAGGTTTTCGTCTGTTCGAACCGCGCTTTTGCAGCGGCAATATCTTCGGGGCGAGAACCAACTTTAAGTTTTTGGAATGCGTCCTGATTAGCATTATATGCTGCATGGGCAGATTCTAAGCGCGTAACGGCATCATCGTATTGTTTTTTTGTCGCCGCATTAGCAGCAAGAAGATCTTTCATTCTTTGTTCGTCGTCTTTTGCATTTTGCAAATTTGCCTGTGCCTGCTTGCTCTCTTCTGCGGCTTGCTCGACGTCTTCGCGCCGTGAACCATGCTCGAGTAATTGTAATTGAGCCTCAGCTTGAGCGGAGGTTGCGAGAGCCTGACGGTAGTTAAAGCCATAATTTGTCGTATCGGTAACAGCAAGCGTATCTCCCGAATGTACGATTGTGCCCTCGTCAACTCGAAGCAAAATTATTTGAGCCGGAGATTTCGACGCGATATTCACTTCCGTTGTTTCGATTGTTCCGGATGCGCTGATGACATTATCATTCGTATTGCTGTTGCATCCGGCAGCTATCAGGAGAATGGTGAAAGTAAGGATTCTTTTCATCGTGAAAAATATGAATAGTAGAAAAATTATTATTTATATTGCGATTCTGTTTTTCGTCCTTTATCTGTGAGAATTCCGTTAAGAAAAATATCCATCAGATCTGCGCGCGATTGTGTAAAAGAATGTTCGTTGGTCAGCATAAACTCAGAATCGAGAAGTCTTTCAACCGAGGCCATGTGAATCGTAATAAAGACTTCAGTATTCAATTCCTTTCGGAAATATCCTTTACGCATTCCCTCAGAAAGAAGATTTCCCCATAAGGTGCGAATTTTTTTATTTCTGACTTCCCCGATCTTCTTCCAGAGATCGGGAGCATTGCGGCGAAGATCGCCAAGTAGTTTAACACTTGTCAGTGTGAGCAAGCATTTTTGCATACTTTGCCCTGCAAGAAAAATTTTTTCAACCGTATTCACTTCGGTTTTTAAAATTTCTTCCTGGATTTTACCGATCGCCTCACTGATATCTTTTATCATTGCTTCTGCGAGCTGCTCCTTTGAACGAAAATGTTCATAGAGCGTCTTCTTGCTCATGCCGAGAATTTCGGCAAGGTGATCCATTGTCGTTTGTGAATACCCCTGCGAACGAAACTCCTCTTCCGCTGCGGCAAGAATTCGTGACCTGATCAAAGAGCGTTTTGCCATCGTGGCACGTAGAAAACTAAAAACGTATTAAAAGTTTCCACGATTAATAATATTAACAGTAACTTATTTTTACCGTCTTTTGAAAATCCTCAATATTCTAGTTCTGAGGAGTTCATCTGTTGGACGAAATGGCAATCTGATCCTTCAATGCAATAAAATGAAAGATGTCGGGATCAGCAGAGGTAGATTCTCGCAATGACATTGATTTCTAAAGCCGGGATATCAAGTTATTTAATTCATCGGGGAGATTTCGGCTCTAATCTATGTCAAAAAAAATATGCTTTCAAAAGTTGTTTTGTGGGCAATACGGGATTCGAACCTGTGACCTCTTCCATGTCAAGGAAGCGCGCTAACCAACTGCGCCAATTGCCCATCCGAAAATGAGAACTTTGCGAACAGACTCCCTGTGACGGAGGTTCCGCTTAGATGCGTTTGGTCAACGTACGTACGATCTGGCGGTCTTCAACGCAATCGGCAAGGGCAACGATAAGATCGTGCGTCGTCTCATCGTAATTATCTTCGAGAGCGTCAAAACTCTCATTATTGGTGCATTCATAGACTTCGACGAAAGCATTGGCTTTCTCGTCAGAAGCATAAATACTGACGCGCACTGCTTCCTGTGAAGAGTTAACGGCGCGTGCAAATTGCTCGGCTAATTTCTGATATGCGGCGACTTTTGCAAGTTTTACCGGATAGGATATGGTAACAATAACGTTTGCAGCCATAAAGGCGATGTATTTTTGAATGGTTTAGGATGCAAAGTTACGGATTTATTTGCCCTTAACCGCGATTCACGCAAAGAAATATCTTTATGGGATTTTGGAGAAAACAAGAATTCCTCTTCGGAGCAGCATATTGTATTGCCTTCTCGCTTGGAATTATCATACCGGGAAGCCCGCTTTTCCGTATCTTAGGGTTTGAGTATTCAGGCTTTATTGCGCTTTTTGTCAGTATCCATTTGCTCTATTTTTCAGCAAATGAATGCATGAAGCAAGCAGATAGAGGGGTAAAAAATAATTTAAAAAGCTTGTGTTTTCCGATATTTATCCTCTCTTCGACCCCATTAATCGTTTCTCTTATCTCTGCGATTTTCATTCCAAACTGTTCGTTATGGGACGGTCTTATCTTTTATATTGAAATAGTCTATCCGACTGCACTGATCGCAATGTTGTGCGGAGTATGCTTCGGCGCGATCTCTCGTTCAACAAAAAGAACGAATACTTATCTTGCATTTTTCTGGGTCGGCACGTTACTCTTCAGTTTTTTACCCGGATATTTTTCGGCAAAGATTTATACTTTTGGCTGGCAATATGGATATTTTCCGGGATTTGTCTGGGATGAGGCGATGCAGCTTTCGAGCGGATATTGGATCTCCAGAATTCTCGAACTATCTCTCGCTGCTTCATGGATGCTGTTCATACTCCGGACGAACACAAAAAGGAAATGGCCGGCAGCTGTATTTATTTTGGTCTGCACGATTTCCGCAACTATTTTTTCCATATTTCTTTCTGATTGGAGCCTCGAAACAGATCTCGCGCAGCGGATTGCTGTTGACTCCAAGATCACTATACATTTTTCAGGGGGGGCGCTTACGAGGGACGAAATAAAATATCTTACTAATGA
>PLXB01000184.1 GCA_003151215.1 Ignavibacteriota bacterium | reverse complement strand
AGCTCGTCAAGGCATTGCGCGAACCGGTTGCGCGAGGCATGTGGGGGCAAGAGCAATTGCGGCGCGTTCTTGAAATTGCCGGACTGGAAGAAAATATTCATTTCAACGAACAAGTAGAATGTATTATAGACGGTAAGACACGCTATGCGGATTTTGTCGTCCATATGGCCGATGGCAAACACATTATCATTGATGCGAAAACGCCAATTGAAATTTATTCAAGAGTGACGAGCGCCCTTACTAAAGAAGAAGAAAAAGAAAGCTTGAAATCCCTGACACAAAACATTCTGGGATATGCGAAAGATCTTAAATCAAAAGAGTATTGGAGATACTATGGAGATTCACCCGGTATCGTTATCATGTTTATTCCTCGAGAATCGATGCTCAATGCTGCGATGCAATTCGACCCATTGCTTTGGAATGAATGTATTAAAATGAGAATTCTCTTAGCAAGCCCTACATCACTCATCGCAATATTATATAGTATCGCGTTTGGCTGGAGGCAGGATAGTTTTGAAAAGAATGCGGAGCAGATTCGTAAACTCGGAGAAGATATTTATTCGCGTCTTGCAACATTCTCCGATCATTTGCAAGAGTTGGGAAAACTTCTCGGAAGAAGTGTGACGAAGTATAACGATACAATTGGCTCTCTCGACCACAACGTTCTTCCAAGTGCACGTAAGATGAAAGACCTCGGCATCTCCGCAGGAAAAAAAGCTCTGCCCGATCTTATTCCGATAGAAACGGAACCGCGTTCATTCCAAGCTCCGGAGCTTTTGTTTTCAAACAAGGAGCAAGAGAATGCTCAGTAACATATGCTGAATTGACCGTGATTCATTCGTAACTTTGTAACTCATTCTATCCTACTACATCTCATGTCGAATAAAAATACATCTGTTTCTCTCGGCAAAGTAAAACTCGAACTCAAGATCGGCAACATTGCTTTACAGGATACCGATGCCATTGTCAATGCTGCAAATGAATATCTCAATCTTGGCGCAGGAGTTGCCGGAGCTATCCGCGAAGCTGGCGGTTCGGCGATACAAGCAGAGTGCAATGATATCGGCTCTTGCCCGGTGGGTTCGGCAGTGATGACTGGCGGCGGAACGCTGAAAGCAAAATATGTCATCCATGCCGTCGGTCCGATGTACGGCGAAGGAGGAGAAAACGAGAAACTCCGCTCGGCTGTAAGTACGGCGCTTTCGTTGGCCGATAATAAAGGATTAAAATCAATTACCTTCCCTGCCATCAGCGCAGGATATTTTCATTTTCCTTTGGAGCAGTCCGCAAAGATCATCACCAAAACAATCAAAGAAACTGCTCCAACCTTAAAAAGCCTCGATCATATCGTCATCTGCCTCAGGGATGAGAAGAAGTTCGATGCTTTTGAGCAAGCGATGCAAGCCTGATATTTTTTTCTTTCAGTTTCTNNTTCTTTTGCAGATGTTTCTTAAGTCCTTCAAAGAAATCTTCCTTCTTGATAGGCTTAAGCTCTGCGTCATTAGGGTTCGGATAATTTTCGCCCATTGTCCGCTTTAAGTCATTTGTCGGAAGGACGTAATCACCTCCCGAATGCATATGCGCACCGTTTTTCCGGTGCGTGATTCTTCATCCATAATTCCCCAGCGCAGATCTATCTCCGTAAATTCAACTCCGCGTTCGCGGCAAAGGGCACGAATCTGAGGGAAGACTTTCTTCACAGGCTGCTCCCGCTCCGGCTGAAGGTCGCAGAAAGTGGAAGAGAGAAAGATACGGAATTCGTTGGGCTTCATGAGTGTGAGTATGCAAAAATACTTCAATTCTCCACCTATAAGTCATTGAAAAGGAGCAATGGTTTTGCCTGTCATTCTGAACAGAGATTATTATCTCGAAGAGAAAAAAACGATGTGAGGAATCCTCTTAGATAGATTGTAGCCTGTTAGAGCCTGCCAATATTAAGGGGATTCTTCAGTCGCTCATTTGCTAAAGCGAATTTCGGCATCTTCGGAATGACAGGCCTATCCTGAAATGCGGATTCATTCCTCCATCTAGTTTCGTTATATACCATTCTTTTTCCCCGATTCGTAACTAAGCTTTGCATTTTACGTAAAACGCTCCGAAACTTATTTTTAGCCACCAGATCACATGTGGATTGTTAGGTTAGCCCTCCGTCGTCCTTATACGACGGCTGTTTTCTGTTTTTTCATTTTGCTCATGGGCATACTCTCACTCAAGAGTATGATGGTCGATATCTTTCCGACGATCGATATTCCTGTTGTCTCCGTCGTCTGGAGTTATAACGGTCTTTCAGCAGAAGATATGGAGCGCCGCGTAGTCCTGCTCTCCGAACGCGCATATTCTACAACGGTCAGCGGAATTTCCAGAATAGAATCTTCTTCGATCCCCAGCATCGGAATCCTTAAAATTTATTTCGAGAACGGCACGGATATCGGCGGAGCCATTTCGCAGATCGCAGCCGTGAATGCCGGAGTTATAAAAAGCATGCCGCCGGGAATCGGTTCTCCTGCAGTGGTTCGCTTTAATGCAAGTAATGTTCCTGTAGCGCAGTTGACGATGTCCAGCAAGACGATGCCACAGGAGCAAATTACAGATTATGGCTTGAATTTTATCCGTATAAGCCTCTTTACTATTCCAGGTCTTGCTACTCCTGCTCCTTATGGAGGAAAGAGCCGTCTTGTCACGGTCGATATTGATCCTAAAACGTTAACGGCAAACGGACTTTCTGCGGCAGACGTGGTGACGGCGCTCGGTAATTCCAATACAATTTTGCCCGCCGGAACAGCACGTATCGGTATGACGGAATATAATATTGCGATGAATTCCAGTCCGGCAACGATCGAGGATTTTAATGATATTCCGATCAAGGTTGTCAACGGCGCTGTCATTCGTTTAGGAGATGTCGGTAGAGTCGCCGATGGATTCAATCCGCAGACGAATATCGTTCATGTCAATGGTAATCTGGCAACGTACCTTGCGATCATCAAGAAATCGAACGCTTCCACACTTGCCGTCGTCAATGCAACGAAAGATGCCTTGCCGGGTATTAAAGCCGTCGCTCCGGCGGGATTGGATCTGAGTATTGATTTCGATCAATCCACATTCGTACAGGCAGCGATCGATAGTGTACTTCGCGAAGGCACGATCGCTGCAATTCTTGTCTCATTGATGATCCTCGGATTTCTCGGAAGTTGGCGAAGTGTACTGATCGTTTGCACTTCAATTCCTCTTGCCATTATGGTTGGTATTATCGGTCTGAATCTGACCGGTAACACGATCAACATCATGACACTTGGCGGACTTTCACTTGCGATCGGAATGCTTGTTGACGATGCAACGGTGGAAGTAGAGAACATTCATCGAAACCGGAACATGAATAAGCCGCTGACGGTGGCTATTCTTGATGGCGCGTCGCAGATCGCCCTTCCTGCGATCATGGCAACGCTTTCGATCTGTATCGTATTCTTTCCGGTCGTTCTTTTAACAGGCCCTTCGAAATTTCTTTTTACTCCGATGGCGCTTGCCGTCGTGATCTCGATGCTGGCATCGTATGTCCTTTCAAGAACACTCGTTCCGACACTTTCGAGAATGCTCATGCCCGGCGAGCATCATCACGGCGAAGCATATAAAAAAGTGACGATCTTTACCCGCTTTAACGATGCACGCGAACGATTCTTCGATAATTTTCAGAATGCCTATGGCAGCGTCCTTGAATTATTTTTGCGTCATCGTGTCTTTACCTTGATTGCAGCTGGAATTATCGCTTTTATTTCCATTATGCTTGTGAACGTGGTCGGTACGGATTTTTTCCCTTCCACTGATACCGGCCTGATGAAAATACATTTCAGGGCGCCGGTCGGAACCCGTTTGGAAGAGACGGAAAAGCTGGTATTGCGGGTGGAGGATTCGATACGTACGGTCATTCCACGTTCGGAGCTTTCGACGATCAATGATATGATCGGCGTGCCTGTTTCATACAATCTTGCGTTCGTCCCCTCCGATAATGCAAGCGGAATGGATGCGGAGATCATGATTGGGCTGAAACCGGATCACCATCCTTCGGTCGATTACATGAAGAAGATCCGCAAAGAAATTGCCGATTATTTTCCCGGAACGACGATCTACTTCCAGCCTGCAGATATTATGTCGCAGGTGCTGAACTTCAGGCTTTCCGCTCCGATCGATATTCAGATACAATATGCCGATATTCAGAAAGCGCATGACTACGCTCTTCAGATATATAATCAAGTAAAACTGCTTCCGGGAGCGGCAGATGTTGCGATCAAACAAGTATTAGATTATCCGACTCTTCGGTTAAATGTAGATCGCCAGCGCGCAGCAGAATTGGGATTATCGGTCAATAATGTTGCGAACAGCATGCTGGTTTCGCTTTCATCAAGTTCGCTGATCGCACCTTCATTCTTTTTGAATCCGCAGAATAATGTAAATTATAATGTATCGGTAAAAGTCCCGATAGAACGAGTCACTTCGCTGGAAGATATTCTATCCAGCCCGATAACGCAATCGAATGCTGCTAATTTATTGCAGACGGTTCAATCCTCTTCTATGGACGTTCCGACTCCACCTTCGCAAACACTTGGGAATCTTGTCTCGGTGAAATCCGAATGGGTGCCGAATGAACTCGATCATTATACCGTGCAGCGAGTTTTAGATGTGACGGCGAACGTGGAAGACCGCGATCTTGGCTCGACGGCAACCGATATTCAGAAAGTAATAGATAAATTGCCCACGCTTCCCAAAGGAATGAAGATCACGATTCGCGGACAGAATGAAGTGATGACGGAATCCTTCAAAAGCCTCGGACTCGGAATCATCATCGCCATATTTATGGTGTATCTGTTGATGGTAACGCTCTTTCAATCGTGGCTCGATCCATTTATTGTCATTGTTGCCGTTCCGGGAGCTATCTGCGGAATATTGTGGATGCTTGTCATAACAGGCACGACGATAAACGTTATTTCGCTGATGGGCACGATCATGTCCGTGGGAATTGCCGTATCGAATTCGACGCTGCTGGTAAGTTTTGCCAACGATGTACGCGTCGAGCACGGCTTCGATGCCATGCGCGGAGCACTCGAAGCAGGGAAGACGCGTTTGCGTCCTGTTCTCATGACAGCGCTTGCAATGATATTAGGGATGATACCAATGGCGCTTGCACTCGGCGAAGGTGGTGAACAGAATGCTCCGCTGGGAAGAGCAGTTATCGGAGGACTGATCTTCGCAACATTCACAACACTTTTCGTCGTGCCTGTTGTTTACTCTTATTTGCGTAAAGGTAAACCGACAAAGCATGAATTAGAGGAGCGTTTCCAGGCAGCTGAAAAAGGATTCACCTATGATCCGAATTCTATTGCAAGTGATGTAGTAGTGGATTAATACCATTCTTAGTCGATTAAGAATGATAAGTTGAAAATGCAGGTTCGCAAAGATAGAAATATGATGAAGTTTTAAGAAATGACTATGGCAGAAAAAAATATTAGCAAGCAGGGGTCGAAAAAATTTTTTATTGGCAGTATACTTCTTATCCTTATCGCAGGTGGGTTTTATCTTTATCTCGCGCATGCAAAAGAAAGCAATGCAAACGCCGATAGCAAGGAACNNCGCACTGCTTTCGTTACTCCATCGACACCGGAACGAATACTTACAGTTCCTGGTGAAGTGCGAGCGTATACCGAAGTTACACTCTATGCAAAGATCACCGGCTACCTTAAGACTATTTCCGTCGATAAAGGCGATAACGTCAAAAGTGGACAGATTCTTGCTACGATCGAATCACCTGAGACAGATCGTTTATATATGGCATCCGAAGCTTCTGCAAAAAATCTGAGAAGCATTGCAAAACGTGATGAGGATCTGCTCGCAAAAGGTCTTATTGCCCCCCAGGATGCTGAGCAAGCTGTTGCAAATGCCGAGGCTGCTGAAGAGACACTTAAATCTCTTGGTGAGCAACGCTCGTATGAAATTATCAAAGCTCCTTTTAATGGAAAAGTTACTGCACGCTATGCAGATGCAGGTGCATTATTGCAAAGTACTTCAAATTCGGTTCCGATTGTTACGATCTCCGAAGTTAATCGGTTACGAATTTATATTTATCTCGATCAAAAAGATGCTACTTTTATTAAGGAAGGTGACTCCGTAAGTATTCGGCTTTTGGAACGACCCGATATTAATATCAAAGCAAGGATCACTCGCTATACAGGAGAGATTGATGCTCGAAGCCGAACGCTGCTGGCAGAAATAGATCTTGATAATAAAAACAATGTTATTCTTCCCGGAAGTTTTGTGCAGGTTTCACTCAAGATAAAGGCGCAGCCTTTACTACAAATACCTTCTGATGCCCTCATCATCAAAGGAAAAGATTATATCGCCGCAGTTGTAGATTCTTCCGGCATACTTCACATGCGAAAGATCGATATTGCCGATAACGACGGTAAGACAATTCAGATCGTCTCCGGACTTGTTGCGGGTGATAGGGTCGGTCTTGGAATTGGTGACGGACTCAAAGACGGAGATAAAGTACAAATAACAGAGCCGCCCGCAGTACAAGGGAAGTAGGAATTTCTTATTTGGTTACGTTTTCTCAAAGGGCCGAAATATTACACTGATTGCAAAGAGTTTGCGTTCCTATTTTAAATCGAGTCGTATTTTTGAATATATTCATTCAAACACATTATGCGACTCGCTGCCATAGATCTCGGAACAAATTCTTTTCATCTTGTTGTCGCTGAAACTCAACCGAACGGCTCATT
>PLXB01000063.1 GCA_003151215.1 Ignavibacteriota bacterium | reverse complement strand
GCTCCTTTATAATCCATTGGGGTTGCCATTCTGCCAAGTGGCGTACGTTTGGAATAATTCTCAATAAAGAATTCGTCCTGACCATTCTCGACTCCTCCGGGAGAGAGCGTATTAACCCTCACACCACAATGCCCCCAATATGCTGCAAGAAAGCGAGTAAAAGAAATAACCGCTCCCTTTGTCGTCGGATATGCCGGCGACTTATAGAATCCCTGTGTTCCGTCTAACTTCGTGTATAGTGATTGATCAGGTGCCACAATCCCATATGTCGACGCAATATTAATAATGCTCCCCTTTCCAGAATCTGCCATTACTTTACCCACGATTTGCGAGCAAAGAAATGTTCCGGTAATATTGACATCGATCGATTTTTGCCACAATTCATATGGGTAGTTTTCAAATTTTGAAAGCTCACCTGCTTGATGAGGATTCTCAAACATATCGTTAATCGCAGCATTATTTACGAGGATATCGTTATGCCCATATTTTGTCAGGATCTTTTCCTTCAATAGCTCGATCGAATTTTTCTTTGTAATATCAACCTCAATTCCAAAAGCATCAGGAAATGATTTTGCAAATGCTTGTGCAGCATCTCCATTAAGATCCGCAGCAACGACATTTGCTCCCGCTTCGGAAAGCGCCTTGCAGTGTTCTCTGCCGATCAGCCCGAGTGCGCCTGTGACAATGGCAACCTTCCCATCCAAAGCGAAAAGTCTATCCATCCTTCCTTAAGTTTTTATTGTTGCCGGTTTCATGTTGAAATTACTTGTTCTGCGAAAAACGGGCTCGACCGGTTCACCGCGAAGATATTTTTTAATATCTCCTTCAATTACCATCTGCTTCAAGATCTGAAGAACCGCTCGGTAGGCAGCAAGAGTATGAGTAATATCTTCATCAGTATGGCTGAAGCTCATATTATGAAATCCGCCCCAAAGCACACCGCGTTTTATCATCTCTTGTTGAACAAGAGATTTCATTTCGAGGGGATTTCCTGCTTTCGCATCAAAGGTGATAATCGTTCGACAATCGAAGCCGTAACATTTAGTGTAATCACTGATGTCAAATTCTTCTGCAATCGCATTATATCCTTCGCGAAGTTTTGCGCCTTGTATCACAAGATGTTCAGGAACATTTTTTTCGCGGATCTCTTTCATCGTTGCTTTTGCTGCAGCAAGGGATAAAGCTTCACCTCCGAATGTCGTGAAAAAGAAAACATCTTTCTCGCAAAGCTTCATAATTTCTTTTCTTCCGGAAAGAACGGAAATCGGCATACCGTTCGCTACTGCTTTTGAAAAGCAGGCAAGATCGGACTTAACCCCAAAATATTGTTGTGCTCCGCCTGCAGCAAGGCGAAAGCCCGTCCACATCTCATCGAAGATGAGTAATGCCCCGAAACGTTCACAAACTTCTTTCAGCTCTTGCAAAAAATTATTTCGCGGTGCTTCGAAAACGATCGGCTCCAAAATGACACATGCGGTATTTTCGTCAATAGACGCAAGGACAGAATCAATATCATTATAATTAAATGTGAACGAAAGATCCTGTATTGCTTGCGGTATGCCTTTATTACGATCGGTGACGCCGATATACCAATCATGCCAACCATGATACCCGCAGCATAGCACTTTCTCGCGCCCGGTATATGCGCGCGCTAATCGGACAGCAGCTGTGGTTACATCGCACCCCGTTTTGCTGAAGCGCACCATCTCTGCATTTGGTACGATGTCACGAATCATCTCAGCCACTTCAACTTCGAGAGGACTCATCATCGAAAATGTAATACCTTTTCTCAATTGGTCAATTATGGCATTATCCGTTGTTTCATAGCAGTAACCGAGCGAAATCGGGCCGATAGCCATTTGATAATCAATATACTCATTTCCATCGACATCCCAAACGTGCGATCCTTTCCCATGGTCGATATATATCGGTGAGCCTCCGACATATTGACGAGGACCTTTTGCAAGTGTCTGCGTATGCGCAGGAATAAGTCCGAGTGAACGAGCATACAGTTCTTCCGACTTTGTGATCATAGGATAGTCCTGATCCAACAATAGCGTATTTGGCATATTAATTAAGTGTATATAATTCTTGTGAAAGAATATCAAGTTCATCGGACTCATCCTCAAAGCCTTCTTTGATGTTCGCGGCAATCTTCTCGGCTGTGAAGCCCTCATATTGCAAAACGTCTTTTAAAAGTCCGGGCTTGAACCATCTGTTGTTTAGTGCAATTGGTAATATATCGGCAGCCATTCCGTCACGAAGAAGAAGTTCGCTGACAATAGAATACAATCCGCCTGTCAGAAAATGATCTTCAAGCGTTACGACAAGCTGCGAGCGCTCAATGGCATCAAAGATCATCTCTTCATCAATTGGACTAAGAGTACGCATATTTATTACTCGAACTGCAAACCCGTCACTCTCTAATATTTCCTGAACGCGTAGTGCTTGTTCAAGCAAAAACCCATATGTCAGGATCGTCACATCCTCCGCTTCATCCGGTTCTGCGTTCGATGGATATGCTTCAGCTTTTCCGATCTCAAATGGAATCGTATGCGGGACTTGGCAAATACTACTATTGTAACGAACATAGAATGGTTTCCCGCTTATTATGAGATGCGGTAAACCTTCAGTAAGCTCGTCTTCATCGGCCGGACAAAACACTCCCATATTTGGAATGCCTCGCATAAGAGCAATATCTTCAAGTGCCTGATGAGTCGGTCCATTACCATCTGAGAGAAATCCCGGCACACCACCGACCAAAATTACCGGTAAATTTCCGATACCAACGTCGCTTCGAATAAACTCATATGCACGTAATGTAAGAAATGCAGCGAGCGCATGAACAACCGGCACTCTGCCCCGAAGCGCCAGCCCCGCTGCTGCACCGACCATCGTCATCTCTGCAATACCGACATCAATAAAACGATCGCCGAGTTTTTCCGGAAGATTGCGAATGGCAGCACGATTCTCGGCTGTCATGACAATAA
>PLXB01000279.1 GCA_003151215.1 Ignavibacteriota bacterium | reverse complement strand
CCTCGGGCAGATCGAGTCCTTCGCGAAGCAAATTTACCCCCACAAGCACATCGAAAACACCCAGTCGAAGATCACGAAGTATTTCGACGCGCTCAAGGGCTTCGATCTCCGAATGCAAATATCGCACTTTTACGCCGACCTTCACGTAATAATCGGTAAGATCTTCGGACATTCGTTTCGTAAGTTTCGTGATAAGAATACGTTCCTTTTTTATAACGCGCTTACGTATTTCCTCAAGGAGATCATCGATCTGATTCTTGATAGGGCGAACTTCAATATTCGGATCGAGAAGTCCCGTAGGGCGTATGATCTGCTCGACGAGAACACCCTTGGATTGTGTCACTTCGTAGTCATCCGGAGTTGCACTGACGTAAATGACCTGATCGGTTTGCTGTTCGAATTCGACAAAATTAAGCGGACGATTATCAAGCGCGCTTGGGAGGCGAAAGCCATGCTCGATAAGTGTCGTCTTACGGGCACGGTCGCCGGCAAACATTCCGCGAACCTGCGGAATAGTTTGGTGTGATTCATCTATAATAAGCAAAAATTCTTCGGGGAAATAATCGAGCAAGACGCTGGGGCGCTCGCCTTCTTTTCTTCCGGCAAGATGGCGTGAATAATTTTCGATACCGGAACAATACCCCAGTTCGCGCATCATTTCAATATCGAATCTCGTTCGCTGTTCAAGACGCTGCGCTTCAAGAAGTTTACCATTCAGACGAAAGTATTGCAGCTGCTGCTCAAGTTCCTGTTCGATGGCGCCGATAGCGCGTTCAAGCTGCGGTCCTGTCGTGACGAAATGTTTTGCAGGATAGATATAGGCACGGTCGGTTTCTTCCAGTACTCTGCCGGTGAGCCGGTCAATGAAAGAAATCCGCTCGACCTGGTCTCCGAAAAATTGCACGCGGAATCCTTTCTCATCTTCGTATGCCGGTATGACTTCGACAACATCACCTCTTACTCGAAAAGCACCGCGTTGAAACTCGACGTCATTACGAGAGTAATGAATTTCATGCAATGCGCGCATGAATTGGTTACGCTCTATGGTATCATTGACATGGATACGAAGCATCTGCCTTGCATACTCATCCGGCGCACCGATTCCATAGATACATGAAACCGATGCAATAATAATAACATCGTTTCTTCCGTCGAGTAATGCGCTTGTTGCCTTTAGGCGAAGTCGGTCGATCTCTTCATTGATCGACATATCTTTTTCGATATAGGTATCGGTCGCGGGAAGATATGCTTCCGGCTGGTAATAATCGTAGTATGAAATGAAGAACTCGACGGCGTTCTTGGGAAAAAATTGCTTAAACTCTCCATAAAGCTGTGCGGCAAGAGTCTTGTTATGACTGATGACAAGCGTAGGTTTATTATATGTGGCAATAACATTCGAGATGGTAAATGTTTTTCCCGAACCGGTTACGCCAAGTAATACCTGAGATGTGTCGCCGCGGAGTAATCCTTCGGTAAGCTGTTTTATTGCCTCGGGCTGATCGCCGGCCGGTTTGTAATCGGATACTAACTTATAATCCACAAATTTTAGTTAATTTTTATTTTTTTTCAGCCGTGCATCGCCGGTTCGGATGATAACAGAGAAATAAGACTCGCTTCAAAGTCTTCGAATTCTGAAAGACGGACTGATACTTCATCATTCGGGAAATAAAGCCTTGCAAGTCTTAAGAATGTATTCCGGTGGCGTGCTTCGCTTGCGAGTAATGAATGGTAAAATTCACGAAGGTCTTCATCGGCAGCGTGTTCTGATAAAAGTTGAAACCGCTCGCATGACCGAGCCTCAATGATCGAAGAAACAATGAGCTTATCCATAAATTTTTTTGGCTCGTCTTTACGAATTTTCTCATGGAGAGATTTTGCATAGTTATCTCCTTTATCATGGGGTAACGAAAGCCCTCGTTCATCCATTTTCTTAATAACCATCCTAAAGTGGCTCATCTCTTCGATGGCAAGTTCGCTCATTTCGTCAACTAACTCCTTACAGTTCGGGTAACTGTTTAAAAGAGAGATGGCCATTGTTGCCGCTTTCTTTTCGCAATGTGCATGATCGGCAAGAAGTACGGCAGTATCACCGGAGACTCGCTTGACCCATTCCTGATTTGTTTCGCACTGTAATCCGAGCATTGGCAAAGATTCTTTACTTATGTAAAACATCTCATATTGAAAAAACATTAGCAAAGGAAGTCGGGAAAAAAGCTTTAATCTTCGATTTACAGAACTATTTCCTTTATTTTACCTTTATCTTTAATGTCTCTATGCTATGAAGTATACCACAGAAGGGCGATTGTTGGAATTTGAGTATTTTTTTTTGCAATTGTTGTAACTTTGCATAGTGTCAATAGTTTTACTATGAAGACGGAATGATCCTGGAGGGGATTACCGATATTTTTTATTTTTCTTCTTCTTTCTACTTCTTTACGATTTCTCCTATGAAACATTTAAAATTAATTGCTTTCTTTCTAATTTTCGCGCTTTGTTCGTTGCCGAATCTTGTTTCTGCCCAACAACAAGGACTTCCTGTAGATGGAAGGGATTTTTATCTCGGCTTCGTCAATCCGACCTTCAACAATAATCCTCCTCAGCTTGCAGATGGCGATTTCCGCGGCTTTTTCGGGATGTTCGCACTGATTTCAAGTTATACCGATAATATCGCAATGGTTTCATATTTCGATGCCTCAGGTAAAGAAACGGCGCCGACTCCATATAAAATATTCGCGAAGCAGGGGATAGCAGTTCTCCTTTCGAGGTCTCAAATGCAAATGACGGATTCATTGGGAGATCAGCCCGAGTATAAAGCATGCCATATTACAGCAAAACGGCCGATCAATGTTCAATATTTTTCTACAGGAGCCTGTGCCGGTGGAAGCTATCTTTCCATTCCTACTCCCGCACTTGGAAAAAGTTATGTTGTTCCCAGCTATAATGATAATCCGGGTATTGGTGCAGGACAGTCATATCAGGCAGAAAATGCCGGCGGCTTTTTTCTCATTGTAGCTGCTTTTGATAATACTAATGTCGTGATAACGCCTAATGGGCTTACTGCGGGAAATCATACCGGCGTGAATTCAGGAAAGGGTGCGAATGGATCATTACATCCATATACCGTCAATATTCAGCGTGGACAATGCTATTGGGTCAAAGGCGATGGCTCCGATGCAGATAATGATTTATCAGGATCGACCGTTGTATCCGATAAGCCAATAGGCGTTCTTGCAGGTCACGAAGATGCTTTTATCGGTGAAGCTCCAAGCAATTCTGTTCTGGATGGTCGTGATTATATGATAGAACAGGTGATTCCTTCCGAGTACTGGGATTCAACCGGATATGTATCTATTCCGCTTGCTACTGCTCAGCCGGTCGATCAAACTGCCGCCGGTTACGGGCAAAATTATCGAGTTTTTACAAATAATCCCTTAGGTGCTAAGATACAGGAAAATGACTGTCTTCGTGCCAATACTGACATGTCAACAGGTTTATATAAGTATCCTACTCCTGAAAGTGATCAGGTAGGATGCGCAGTAGAGATGCAGGCGACTGACGGGCATAAATTCGGCGTTATGTGTTATGAGCAGCGCGATCAGGGTACAAAAGAGCCATACCCTGCCGAAAGTATGATGAGTATTGTTCCGATGTCCCGTTGGAGAACGTCCTATTTATTTTTTGTCCCCGCTAATACCTTCGAAACATTGCAGGATTATTATATTAACGTTATCGGTGAAGCGAATGATATGATCNNGATCCCGAACTCAAAGGAATCCGCTATAAAGTAAATCCGGGATCTTATTATTTTACGAATCCGAGAACGACATTTGATTCGACGGTTATTAATGATGCGGATACGATCCTCCATGGATCATTTATGATCTATCATTATGGAATGCGTGCTATTGACCCTGATAACGATCTCGGTGATTTCTGCGGCGATGATTTTTTCTTTGCTTATGCGCTTCCGATCGGCATGACAGTAAGCGCAGGCGGCGGGAATCCTGTGGTGACGGTTGATACCCTTTGCTCTTCCTGGCATATCTGCGTACATGATTCGGTTGCTTTGGCAAGCGCAACACTTATTGACGATTCTCTTGGCGATGTCTATGGGCGTCCCGGAAAGGTTTATAAGAATGTCAACTTCGATCTGAATTCCGACCCCAATCAAACAAAAGAAATTATTTTTAACGGAAGTGATACATCTGTTTGTTTCGACGTGATCGTATCAAATCCTTTCGATTCAGCCTATGCTCCTCTCTATATCGTTGATAAAAATGGATTTCATCTTACTCCTATCTTAGAGCTTCATTACAAAACGCCGAGTGTCTCAGAACTGCTGCAAGTATCCCAGCCACCGAATCCGGCATATATCAAAATTGATACCCTGCCATTCGGAATCGTCAGAGTCGGAGCCGCAAATCAGGTATGTTCGACGCTTGTCTTTATCAATAATGCTCCGAAAGGCGGGAAGCCGTTTGATATTACTAACGTCTCAATGCAAAGAAAAGACAGTAATTTTACGATAGCTTCTGTATCTCCGCCTCTTCCTGACTCGCTTCAGGGAGGTGATACATTGCGGGTGCAAGTTTGTTTTGCCGCAAATGATACCCTATTATACAGCGATTCTGTCATTATTACGACTGACTGTTTCAATGCGCCTCTTTTGGCATTAGGCCAAGGAGGAACTCCGCTTATTTTTGCAACAGACCATGATTTTGGAAATGTTACTGTAGGCACTTCATCATGTGCAGATATTATAGTCTCTAATCGAGGCAACCTCCCTTTTACTCTTACAAAAAATTGGTTACTGCATAATAATATAGTTTTTTCATTGTCACCCGCAAGCGCAGCAAGACTTCCGTTCGTTTTACAGCCAGGAGCTTTTATTAAACTCTCATTTTGTTATACGCCTGCAGCGCCGGGAGCGCAGGACTCAACCACTGTTGATTGGAATACCGATATTGAAACTCCGTTTACCAACCAGATCAAATCGTGATCATTTTTAAAAGGCACTCCCATCAAGCCGGGTCTTAAGTGGGATCGCCAGACACAACTCGATTCTGTGATCTGCGAAGATTCGACAGTCGTCCGGGTAAACCTCACGAATACGGGCAGCGCCCCGGCATTTAATGTTGTAGTTTCTACCAACGGGCCCGATGCGGCGGAATATACAATTATTAATGATAAATTAGGAAAAATACCATTACAGGGGTTTACAATGAATCCCAAAGATACAATATGGGTAGATGTAAAATTTAAAGCCGATCTTACAAAGGGGTTTGCTCCCCGTCACATGAATTTGCTTGCGACATCTCATGACGATGCAACGCAAACAAATGACACGACTCTTATTGCCTTTACCGGATTAGTTCAGCATGCTGTCCTCGAAATAAAACCCGGCTTTCTTAACCTTGGATTTATTACAAAGGGCACGCCTGCAGATGGAACTATCATTGTCATCGATACCGGGGATGCGCCTTTTGTTCTCAAAAGCATTGATTTTCCGAATCCGCCGGTTTTGAGTATTTCTCGGAATGGAAAACCATTAGCACCCGGAGATACTATCTTTCCCGGCGAAATTGATACGCTGAGTATTTTCGTGCAATTGGATACCTATACGGATACAATAGTGCATTATACGCTCTTTAGTGATCATATTTGCGGAGATTACACTGATTCAATTGAAATGGCAACAAGTAATTTAAGTGTACTGGCAACGGGCTTTCCTTCACCCGATGTCTTTGTCAGCTGCCGTGAGCATGATAGTACTGTATTCTTTTTTAATAAAGGAACGGTCAAGATCAGGCTGGATTCGATTGATCTGAGCGGTGTTACTCCGCCCGGTCAGTTCGATCTCATCGATTCCAAAGGCAATTTAGGGCAGAGCTTTATCATT
>PLXB01000261.1 GCA_003151215.1 Ignavibacteriota bacterium | reverse complement strand
CACTGCAACAGCAGGAAAATCTACGGCTGTCGGAGTTAACGTAACTACCTTATCATGGCCGCCATGGTTCGAAGTAATACTGCCGACTAAAGTAAGGTAATGGCGGCAATCGTTATTTGATGTAGCCAATCGCAGCATGCCGGTTATCGAAGTCGCCGTCGTATTCGATGCAGGCAGGAACGTAATAATGACGCTTGCAGTATCGCCGGGAGTAAGTATAAATTGGTCATGATTCAATCCGAAACTGGGACTTCCGCTTACAATACCGGCAGTCACAGTAATCGTTGAATCTGAGACATTGGTAATAATCAGTGTTCGGGATTGTGTTGCGCCAGCTGCCGCAGAGAATGACCATGCAGTATCGGCCGTCCCGACCGAAAATCTGCATTGTGCATGTGCCGATGGAATATGGCAGAAAGATAATGAGCACAACAACATCATCAATGCTGCCGCTCTCAGGAAAGAAGTATGATAAGGTTTCATATACTTTTATGCGATTGAATAAGTGAAAATCGGTAGAATTTCGAAGCAAACAACTGTTACTTCACACTATAAATACATTTCGCAGTGTAAAGTTACAGAAAGTTTGTAATTTTTTGAATATTCCTAAAAAATACTTCCATGGGAACTGAAAAGGGAGATTTTTCGTATTAAGACTAAGTCTTAATAATAACAAATGACTGAGATCAAGCCTGAACATAAAAGCGGAAAAAAAGGAAAGGCAGCAGAACAGCAGGAAATTTCACCCACTGAAATTTTCCGGAAATTTCTGAAGGATGGCGAATACCGCATAACGCCCGAGCGCTTTGAAGTCCTCGATGCTGTCATGAAGTGGGACGATCATTTTGATGCCGATAATCTTTTCATCTGGCTGAAAAATAACGGTTCGAAAGTTTCGAGAGCAACGGTTTATAAAACGCTAAACCTGCTGCATGAATGCGGCTTAGTTTCGCGGTACCGTTTTTCTCAGGGACATGCGCAATACGAAAAAACAGTTGACCGCCCGCATCACGATCATTTGATCTGCACTACCTGCGGTAAGATCATCGAATTCGACAATAGCAGGGTTATTCAAATGCAAAATGACATTTGTATTGCCTATGGGTTCAAACCATTGTATCATTCATTCCAGGTTTTTAGCCAATGTCTTGACGGAGCTATGGATATTTCCGATTGCGAATATGCCCAACAATTAAAATCCGCATTAATGAACCCTCATAAAAAGAAAAATCATTCTATCAAATAATACCCCATTACATGTTCGAAAAAATCTTTAACCAGTTCGTCATCAGTTTTCGAGAAGGTCTCGAAGCCGCACTTGTTATCATGACGGTAATGATAGCGATCAAAAAAAGAGGCGACGAGCGTTTTCGTAAAGCTGCTCTTTGGGGAATCGGCGTGGCAATCGTCGCCTGTATTGTCGGAGGGTATTATCTCGGCACAATCGCACTGATCAATAATCATGGACTTGAACTTGTTCTCTATATCTCGGCAATGATCGCTGTTACCGGTATGGTTTTCTGGATGATGAAGACGGGAAAGAATCTGAAAAGCGATATTGAAAAGAAGATCACTGCCTACGAACCAAATAAGACATTTTTCCCTCTGCTCGGAATTTTTCTCTTCGTTTTTTTCATGATCGCAAGAGAGGGATTCGAGATGGTATTGCTTCTGCTGGCATTCGGAGCGGGCATCGGCGGATGGTACTATGACGTTGCGATGCTTTTGGGTATCGGATTTGCCGTTTTACTCAGCTATGCGCTATCGAATGGAATTATCAAAGTTCATGTAGGAAAATTTCTGCAACAGACAGCCTTCGTTCTGATCTTCTTTGTTATTCAACTTGTCTTTGACAGCCTCCATGAAGCGTATGAAGGCAATTTTCTTCCCCAGCCATCATCGCAGGGATGGGCAAATTTTATTGACTATGTGCATGATCAAATTCCTATTTTCTCCTATATCGCTCTCGGCCTTTTCGGACTCATTATTATTTATCATCTCGTAGGTTCCATCGGCAAACGCAGACCGCCGGCTATTGTCTGAAAACTGAGTTATACGATACTCAGAAAGTAAATGGATCGCCTTTTCCAGTATCCACGTAACCATTTTCTGTTCACATCCGTTTAAATACCCGCTTTTAATTATTCAACCTGCTATTATTTAATGAAGATATTATTTATTCTCTTTTTAATCGTGTGTATCTCGGACATCTCGCGCGCTCAGGATACGACGAAGAAAAAATCACCTTATGAGATAAAGAATCCTTCAATCAGCGTCGTCATCCATCCGCCACAGAAAACGGATAATGCGGGAATAAATTTTGCGACACAGTTCCGCGGAGCAAAACCCCTGCCCGATTCGCTTACTGACAAAAGAGAAAAGCATTTGAAAAACATTCGCCAGCTTTCTTTCGAAGGCGAAAATGCAGAAGCGTACTTCAGTCCTGACGAAAAACACCTTGTCTTTCAGGCCCGTGGAAAAGGCAACGGAATCTGCGATCAGATCTATACTATGACTCTTGATGGCAAGAACGTGAAACGAATTTCAACAGGCTACGGAAGAACTACATGCGCGTACTACTTCCCTTCCGGAGATAAAATTCTTTTTTCTTCTACTCATGAAATGTATGGCGGCGAATGCCCCCCTGAACCCGACCGGTCGAAAGGATATGTCTGGCCTCTGTACAAGGGATACGATATTCATATAGCCGATACCAGCGGAAAGCTTATCGGAAGACTGACTCAGGATACCCTCTTCTATGACGCAGAGACGACGATCTCCGCCACAGGTGACAGGATGGTGCTTACCAGCACACGCAGCGGCGACATTGATCTTTATTCCTGTAAACTCGACGGCACTGATCCAAAGCGCTTGACAAAGGAAATCGGTTATGACGGAGGAGCATTCTTTTCGCTGGACGGAAAAAAAATCGTTTATCGCGCATCGCGTCCGCAGGGAGAGGAATTGAAAGAATATAAAGAACTTTTGAAACAAGGTCTGATTCGACCGAAGTCGCTTGAGATCATGGTCATGGATGCGGACGGATCTAATAAAAAACAAGTGACTGCGAACGGCAAAGCCAATTTTGCTCCGTTCTTTTTTCCGAGCGGCAAAAGAATCATATTTGCTTCGAATATGGATGATCCCAAAGAACGCGAATTCGATCTTTATGCAATCGACACTGATGGCAAAAACTTAGAGCGAATCACCTATGCCGATGGCTTCGACGGTTTCCCTATGTTCACCAAAGACGGCAAGCATCTTGTCTTCTGCTCAAACCGTAATGGCTCACATCCGCATAACACGAATATTTTTATTGCGGATTGGGTGGAGTAAGGAGTAATAAATAAAATAGCAATCTCATTTTTCGCGATCATTTGTTCCTCTGGTTGTAGTTCCTTTGTCAGACATTACTTTAAAATTCAGGCTATATAAAATATTGTTAGAATCTGAAATTCTAAGAATGTATCGCTTGCCCGGTATAAGGTTGTAGTTCTTCAAGTGCACTATAATGATATTCAATCCTTTATTAGCATTCGCCCCAGTTCCCTTTTCACCTTTTGATGGTATTAATGATTGCGATTCGACATCTAAAATACTTATGTCTATTTTATTTGACGAGGCGTTATTGTCAGAATATTGGATATTCAGGTTTTGATTAGGCACTTCTACATACTCATCTGAAGGCTCATCGTTCAGTTCGTAATAGAGGCCAGTTTGATCGAAGATACTGGAATCTTTACAAATAACATTCCCATCTTTATTCAGCCACTCATAGATTACTTTAATAGGAGCCAATTTGGAATTATAAATATTGATAATTCCCAAGTCTGAAGTGTCATTAGGAATATAGCCCGGTTCACTTTTCCATTCTACTTTTCCCACACCGGGTGGGCATTTTGAGGGTGCACGTTTCCAACCATTGGTTACACCACCTGTGATAGAATTTATTATATCACCTTTGAGTGCTATTCTAAAGCTCGTCGGTTTCTGGCTTTTTGAATCGCCCGTATAACTGTTAACTATCTGAAGCATATATGAGCCTGCCTGCGAGGTTGTTGCCAACTCGACTTTTAAATTTCTACATGCTTTGGAAGGTATCGGACTTCCTAATTCAGCAAACCATGATGAAGCACCCGCGTTCTTAATTCCATTAGAGTTTGCATTCGTATCAATAATTGATGAAAGTACAGTATCACCCTTTGGATTAAGCGAGCTCGTATCAACCATCAGACCAAGTACTCCTTTAGAATTCTGATCGCCGCCGGGATTTCCATTTTGTCCGCCTGCTCCGCCAATAGAAAATAATCCGCTCAACGCTGAAACCGGATTGCCGCTTTTATCCTGAGCTGTAATTTTAATAATGGCCTGTGATATCTGAAGATCGGAAGGAATGTTCCAGATCAATGCAGGAGGCTTGGGAAAAGAGTTATCTGCAGGAATAATTGAATTTACAAAACTCGTTCCGCCGTCGGTAGAAAGTTGAACGATATAATTGCCAAGGGCATCGTTATCTGAAGCAGTAAATTTAATTGTAAAAGGAACGCCGGATGTCAAATAATCTCCGCTTTGAGGAGACTGAATAAAAATGGTCGNNCCAGCTGGACTTCCATTGTTCCTCCATCGGTAGCGATACGAACTGATCCATCAGCCATCCCGACTTGAGTCGGGTTGAACGTAACATTAAAGATCGCATTGGTTGCCGGAGCAATGATCGGTGTAGATGGCGGAGAGCTTAAAGAAAACCCCGACTGCGCACCATTTGCCAATGTTGGTAACTGAAGATTGAGCGGCTCATTACCAATATTTTGCAGAGTAACCTGTTGTGTGACCGGTCCTGATTTCAATCGGACGGATCCGAAATCCAAAACTTGCGGCGAAACAAGTAGTCCGCTAATCCCATTAACGTCACAATCCGAACCGACAGTAAAAGTAAAGGGTGTCGCCCATCCGTTATTTTCCAGAACAAAAGGATTGCCCTTCATATCCAGAGCCTGAACGCTCCATGTATAGGACTTTCCTTTTTCAGGAAGAAAATATTGCGTCGGCCATAGNNTCTTGCACCACGGAATGCTGCATTCGGTGACTGGCCAGGAAGCACTTCAAAAATTGCAAAATGATAGGTTACAGGTGATTGGGGGGCAGGCACAATAGGGGTCCATTGAAACACCGGCATTGGTTGTCCGTTACGTTTGTCAATGACATTATTATTCCCGAGCTTACACAACTCAGAATTATCTGCAGGCAGAATAAGAACCGGCGGCGAAAAACTGAGAATGATTGAACAGCCATCCGGACTTACGGACTCTTGTCCGTTAACAGGGTTTAAGACGTGAACAATGATACAAACCTGGCCGTCGGGTATGCGCCCTGCGCGCTGCGAATTTTGATCGATATTATTATTAAAATGCACGGTCGATAACGGAGCCAACGTCTCGCCATTAAAGAAATTTGTGCCAGGCTGGATCGTCGTAAAAGGGAGTTTTGCAGCCTGAGTGTAGGCAACAGTGCTTCCATTAAGCTTGAATTCAACCCATATTTTTGCTGCGAATGCTGATTTATTACTGTTTATTACGGTTACCGTTGCAGTGCTTGTTCGGCTCTGCCAATCAGAGAGAAACGCAGATGGATTATTTAGTTGAGGGGGCAATACGGTTACCCCGGGAATTTGCGGAAGCTGTGCCTGAACCGTATGAGCGATAAGCGCACTTATGACAATGACAAAAGCCGCACTTATGAAAACGCGCATGTATTTCATACGATTATTGCAATAAAATCCATAAATTAGATACAATGCCCCAACTAAAGACGTTTCATCAAAACGTTTTGTGACAAAAATAAGAAGGAAAATCGACCAATCTTTCAAGTAAGAGAAATGGCCGTTCTCAACTGATATGGAATGAAATTCCCCAATAAAAGATTTACCAGATGTATTTTTGTATGAAATCGTTGCTATTACACTAATTACAGAATGAGTTCTATAGAAGCATTACTTGAGGCTCTTAAAAATTCAGATGATCTATCTATTGAATCCTTAGAAAGAATACTGCAGGAAAATCTTCCTTTGCGTGAAGATATTCTTGCCGTATCGAAGGCTGAGATGCCATACGGACGTTCAATGCTACACTTAGACGACAAGTTCGAAGTGATTATCGGCTGTTGGCCGAAAGGCGGCTGGTGCGATGCACATGACCATGGCGATGCTGTAGGAATTGTGTACGCTTATGGCGGCGAGATCGAACATTTCCGTTATGAATTACACGATGGTTTTCTCGATCTGGTCGAGCACCAGACAATGAAACTCAACGAAGCTTTCCGATTAGAACAGGGATTAATTCACTCTTTGGTAAATGTTTCCTCAGACGAACCCTATATCGGGCTTCACATTTATTCACCGCCAACATCCGACGTCAGAGTGTTCGATCTGAAAACCGGCGATATTTATCACGTAACCGATGATTATCCGGCCTTGATCCCAAATGACAGCAAAAATATTGTTAAGCATGAAAAAGGCAAATTTAAATTCCAGAATATTGTCCATGCGAAGTTAACGCATGAGTAAAATCCTTAACAGACTGCACTCTATATCAACAACACTTGCTAATTTTTATGAGTTGAGATCGCCTCTGCGGATTAAAATCCCGCTTGTCATGATATTAATATGTATTTTTCCTCTTATAGGGTTTTCCCAACAAGAACGGATCATCCACAAACCACAAACAACTGTTATTATACCCGGTCTTCGCAGAGAATTCACCGCTACACTTGCAATGATCAAGATCGCAGTCAACCCCGGTTGGCGTGCAGAAGAAATAGAAAACGACTCTGATCACATATACCAACTACTATTTACCGATCCTGAAGATTCTTCTAAAACATTTCTCACTCTGACTGCAGAAAATTTTCACTCGAACGGATTTGACAGCGTAAAATGGGAAAATTTGAAAAAATCGATCCGCATAAGTTACGGAGACCGCGGCATTGCAGTTCGCCCTTTGGCAGATAAGATCACTGAGCAAGCTGTTCGGGATAGTACGGGAATCCTTGCTTCTTACGAGATTCTTACCAGGCATCCTGATTTTATTGAATATGTTGATGCTTTCGTGGGTAAAACATCTCTTCTTCTCCTTTCTGCTCACATAAAAACCGAAGAATACCGTCAAAACATTGATTATTTCCGGGATATAGCAGAAAGTGTACGGCTTCAGCAAAATAAATAAATATTCTCCGGTACATACTTTAAAACCGAAAAACCCGATTTCAGCGTATAAATCATGGGCTACGACTTTAGGCTAATGCTTTTGTTTTGTGGGGAAAGCTTTAGTCACATAAGATTGTATGCTCAGTGTGGGAAAGCCGGGGCAAGCGCCCCGGCTTGTTTTTAAACCAGGATTTGTTTACTTTTTATAATAGATCGCTCTCTCTTATATAAATGAATGAAGTTACTTATTCTCTTTCTGATCACGAGCCTCACTGCCACGCATGCTCATGCGGTAACGCGTCCTGATATAGATACGGTCTCGATATTAGGACTGGCTCCGGGTCTCGATGGAAAAATGGTCGGATCTCATATTAACGAAAAGCCCGATACGTTGCTTTGGAGCGAAGATGCCGGTGTAGGTATCGTCAAATTTGTCGGTAATTATTTCGGGCAAAAAGGAGAATTCCGGATTGCATACGATAAGGGATTGGTTTCACAAGTCAGTTTTGTCGTACCGACCCATAATCAAGAGGAGACAAAGAAAATATATGATCAAATTTCACAGGACATTTTGGGAGCTTTCGGGACACCTGACCTTGAAACGACCAATAACATCCATGAAATGCGATGGGAAGGTATGAAGCAATCGATTTCCGTTAAAGCCGTGGACGAGACGCAATATGTCACGATCGCTCTAAGTAAATTTAGCCAGAATTAACTCTTCCGTCGTTCCAAATTTTCACTTTTCAATTCTTTATCCTCAATTGAATCGTAGTTTTGCTGTAAATGCGATATGAATTATACCTCGCCAAGCGCTATGCGCTTTCGCGCAGGTCACAGAGTTTTATTACGATCATTAGTGTTCTTTCGGCTATGGGAATCATGGTCGGCGTGGCTGCGTTAATTTGTGTACTGTCAGTATTCAACGGATTCTCGGGCGTCGTCACAGGAATTCTTGTAAATTTCGATCCGCATATCCGCATCAGTGCAAATACAAATTTGGATTCCTCATCCAATGTGCTCTCTAATATTCCCGAACTTTCGAAGAAAGTAAGTGTACTTCCTGAAATAAGATCATTTGCCCCGGTGCTCAAACAAAAAGCAGTGCTTGTGCATTATACTCTTCCGCGTGTTGTGATGCTTACCGGCGTTGCACAAGAAGATGTAAAAAAAGTCTCCGGGCTTGGAGAAAGCATCCAATCAGGCAAGTTGATCCTTGATGATTCAAGCATTATCGTCGGTCAGCTCCTTGCTGATAATCTGGAGATAGTGATTGGGGATACGATTCAGGTTTTCAGTCCCAATGGAATGGAAAGAATCCTTACCGAGCCGGTAACTCCAAAAACCCGTCTGCTCATCATTCGGGGAATCTTTGCTGCCAATAATCGCGATTACGACGGTGTCAATGCCTATACAAGTATTAATATAGCACGCGATCTTTTTGATATTCCTCAAGGATCTGCAACGACTTTAGAATTACGTTTAAATTCCATCAATAATGCACCGAATGTCAAAGAACAGCTTGCCTCTATCATCGATACTTCAAAATATCGTATCGATACATGGTACGATCTTCATACGGATCTTTATAATGTCATGGAGATGGAACGCTGGATCGCTTATATTATTTTGATTCTTATAGTTGCTGTTGCATCGTTTAGCATTTTTAGTGCTCTGACTTTAACAGTTTTCGAGAAACGAAGAGATATCGGCTTACTCGTCGCCCTCGGCGCAGAACAAAAAAATATTCAGCGGATTTATTTATACCAGGGCTTACTTACAGGGTTTATCGGAACGATTGCCGGATGCTTGATCGGATTCGCCGTCGTCTGGGCACAGCAGGAATTTGGATTTTTTACACTCGATACCAGCGTCTATATCATTCCCGCTCTTCCTGTTGACTTACGTTGGATGGATTTCGTCGTCGTGAGTTTTGGTGCAATGCTTCTTGTCATGCTTGCGGCATTCATGCCTGCAAGAACGGCGGCAATGACAAGACCTGCTGAGGCATTACGATGGGAGTGATCCGACTATTAACATATATGAATGGATAATATATTAGAAATAAAATCACTTAGCAAACGTTACGCTTCCAGCGGAACCGGAGTGGTAGAAGTATTCCACGACATTTCTTTCGATGTCAAGACCGGGGAGATCGTAGCGCTTACCGGTCCAAGCGGCTCGGGCAAGAGTACGCTGCTTAATCTTATAGGAACATTAGATATTCCAACTACGGGAGAGATTATTATCGAAGGTGATGATACAAGTATATTCACTTCAAGCGAACTCGCGTCATTCCGAAATAAGAAAATTGGCTTCATTTTTCAATTCCACCACCTGCTTCCGGAATTCACGGCAATAGAAAATATTGGAATGCCTGCACTTATTGCAGGCAAAAAACTTGAGAGTGCGACAAAACGCGCAGAAGATTTGCTTGGCGAAGTCGGACTCCTTGATAGAAAGGCGCATCGTCCCGCCGAGCTATCCGGCGGCGAAGCCCAACGCGTCGCTGTAGCCAGAGCGTTCATGATGCAGCCTGCCCTCGTACTTGCCGATGAACCCACTGGAAATCTCGATA
>PLXB01000082.1 GCA_003151215.1 Ignavibacteriota bacterium | reverse complement strand
CCGATCTGCTATTTCCTTCGATTGAATTTTTTTCCAACCATTCCACTAAATAAGGATTTGGCTTTTGATCACCCCAGGGAATAAGTGATGAATCTCCGTCAGATCTAACATAGAGTTCTTCGAACCAACCGGTGATATCGCCCTTTGCAATGGATTCCTTTGCCATCTCGCCGGTAGCGATTAATGCTTTATGGCCCATAGTGGTGTTATGATTTTTGTATTAGGGTTAAAATGTTTTCAATAAACGGTGTCTTTGCTTTCGTATAGCCCTCGCGGTCATTTTTGAATTTCACGGCAAGTTCTTGTTTTAATGTAGCGTAATCTTTTGCCGTATCCGGATGCTCAAGAAGAAAATCGCGAAACAGTAAGGTCCGCTTCCAAAAATCCGTACCGATCTCGACCATATGGATCTGATGGGTGCGGATCCCGCTTTGGATTTTTCTGAAATAGCGCCGTTCGGGAAATTCATCTTCGAATTCCGGAACGTATTCATATTCCATTCCTTCGATCGGAAGAATACAGTCTTGCGCATCAAGAAGTCTGCGAAGCCCGACCATGATATCGATCACAGGCTTTGCAGCAAGGCCGGGAACGGCAGTACTTCCGATATGCTGAATATCGGCGACATAATGCCCGATGGCTTCCATGATCTCATCTCGCTCCGAATCGAAGAACTTCGGCCACTTCGGATCATACTCTTTAATAATTATTTTCTCGCTGCCATTCATCGCGGAGTATAGAATATATTTTCATCTCATGATGCTTGCCTTTAACAAAGATATGCTTGCGGAGTATCCCTTCGAATTTCATCCCTGCTTTTTCCATAACACGGGCGCTTCCGATATTTTCCAGACGGCATCTTGCTTCAATACGGATGAGATCGGAATTCCGGAAGAAATGATCAATTAAACCGTTTGTCGCTTCGGTAACGAAGCCTTTATTCCAGAAATGCCGTGAAAGAGCATAGCCGATCTCGATCCGTTTGTGATCAGCGTTCCAGTTCAAGTATCCGATCGTCCCGATCAAATTTCTATTTTCTTGCAATACAATACCAAGTGCAGAAGGTTTTTGGTGTTCATATTCATCCATTACGGTGCGAAGAAATGTCCGGGCATCTTCGATCGATTGATGAGTCTCGCAAAGAGCATATTTCGATACTTCAGGATCAGAACCATAGGCATAAATAGCCTCATCGTCTGCCATAGTAAGCGGACGAAGCAAAAGATGCTCGGTTTCGATTGTTGGGGGATGGTCGAGAATGTTATTCATGGTCATTGAAACAGGGATTCCGAACGGACGTATTTCCGTTATAATGCTTTCTAAATCTACAAAATAAACGCCTTGTACCGTTCCATCACCTTTCGGTTACTCCTTATCAGCGCGGCCATTGGCTTGATCATTTCTTCGACCGATGGCTATTGCCAAAAGAAGAAATCGAAGAAAAAAGCCTCGACTGCTATAGTCAATGCTATCGAGCGCCACGATTCTTTGCTCGTCATTGAATGCAAGCTTCCTATGGTTGATTCCTNNGCCTTGACGGGAAGATCATGGTGTTCGGCTCCCGTCGGCCGCCTATGCCGGGAGAGACCTGGCGCCAGCAGCAGAATGCACTTTTTAAATGGGATGGAGATATTTATTACCGCGTGCTGACTGATACAGGGTGGTCGATTCCCATTAATCCCGGTCCGCCGATCAATAATGGCGCCGATCAAAATAATCCGTCGATCAATCCCAGAGGCGATGCGATCTATTACGTCAACGGTGGAGGCGGCCAGGTATCCGAATCGAAACTTGTTAACGGGAAATTCCAGCCCCCGACATTCATTCGAGGTACGCTTCTTAATGCATATGCAAATTTATCGTATGCCCATGCGAAATATGCGGATTCTATCAATCGAGCGATACGGATGAGCCTTCTCCCGGATTCTGAATTATTCAAGCGTGCTCCCGATACTTATAATGTTTATTATAAGGAGAAGCTTTATAAATTCGTCAATGACGACGGAAAGGCAAAATTTTATCAGGGCTGGAGCCGCTTCGAAAGTGCTTTCTCTCCTGATGGAAAATTAGTCGCATTTAGTGAAAATTTCGGTAAAAACGGAGACTACGGTTTAGCCGGCGAAGGCGATGATGATATTTGGTTTGTAAGTATAAGTCCGAGTGGGACATGGGATAATCCACAGGCGCCAAATGGTAAAATCAATAGTCCGTTTTCAGAATCATATCCATTCATTGCTGCCGATGGAGCAACGATCTATTTTACGAGCAACAGACCATGTACCACGTGTCCGCCGGGTACCTCGGGAGGTGATGATATTTATATGACGCATATCACCGATACCGGTTTCACGAAACCTGTTCCGCTTCCGCCGCCGATAAATTCGCCCTATGGCGATTACGGATTTTCCATTGCCCCCGATGGTGAGACGGCATATTTCGTTTCGAATCGCTCAGGAAAATCGAAGTTTTATCAAGTGCATTTGCGTCCGCAGGATTCTGCCTTCAGTCCGAAGCCGGTGATTGTCATGCAGGGAATCGTTACCGATCAGATCACACATAAGCCGCTTGCTGCGGAAATTTTTGTTGATGAATTAAGCGAGCAAAAAAATTCTTTCAGCGTTTATACCGATAGTGTGAGCGGAACATATTCCCTTGCAATGCAGCGGGGGCACCGATATGGAGTGCAGGCCGTATCGAATAAGCACTTGCCGAAATCTGACAGGTTNNCTCCCATTGAGGTCGGCTCCATGACGGAATTCAAAAATGTCTATTTCGAATTCGGCAAATCGAACCTGCTTCCCGAAAGCCGCCTTGAGTTGGACCGTGCAGTCGAGTTCATGAAAAAGAATAAGAATGCTTCGATCGAGATCGATGGACATACTGATGATGTCGGTTCCGATGCGGCAAATAATTCCCTCAGCCTTGCCCGGGCAACGAGTGTCATGAGTTATCTTTCATCGCATGGCATCCGTCCTGATAGAATGACGGCAAAAGGCTTCGGTAAAACGAAACCTCTGAAAAAAGGCACCGATGAAGAATCCCGCGCCAAGAACCGCCGCGTAGAGATGGTCATCTCGGCGTATTCGCAATGAAGGATTCCATCAATTTTTGTTTGAAAGTTTGTCATTATAGCCCCTTTATGGAAATCATGGACATTCGAGGAATTCATATTGGAGCCGATACTCTTCGGAATAATGGCGAACTCATCATCTTTATTCATGGAGTCGGTGCCGACAGAACTGCCTGGAAATACCAGCTTCCTTTTTTTCAGGAAAAAGGGTATTCCGTCGCGGCCCTTGATATACGCGGCTCCGGAGATTCCGATGCACGAGACAAGAGTGGAAATCTCCTTCCTATTTTAATCCCTGAATTTGCATTGGATGTCGATGCCGTCATTCACTCTCTCGGANNGCATTACAAACAAGATCTCTTCCCGATTTTGCGAACGAACGTATTCCTTTGGCTCTTAAACCCGATATTGATGCAGAAACTCTTCGCGAAGCAATATATGCCATGGCTCGCAAAGATCCGGAAGCATATCTTGCTTTATGGCAGGCAACATGGAGTCCTGATTACCGACAGTTACTTTCATGCATTAAGAATCCCACTCTTGTTATTTCGGGCTCGCTTGATATGATCACTCCGCTAAAGCTTTCCGAAGAATTAA
>PLXB01000466.1 GCA_003151215.1 Ignavibacteriota bacterium | reverse complement strand
TCCGCAGGCAATCTTAGTTGGGTAAGGACTACCACCGGATTTGGGGCAAAGGCAGTATATGCCGCCGCAGTCGACGCAGAAGGAAACCCGTATATTATCGGAACATTTCGCGATACGGCAACTTTCGAACATTTAACCTTGAGCGGGAACGGGTCCGAAAGAATTTTTTTGGTGAAATTCAACGTCGCGGGCGAATCTCTTTGGGCAAAACAAGTTGGAAGGTATGGACCGGTACTCGGAAAGGCGCTCAGCTTTGACGGATCGGGAAATATTTATATGACAGGGACTTTTTCGGATACGATAGATCTTGGCAAAGAACGCTTAACAGCATTAGCGAATACGCAAGATGCTTTCTATGCAAAACTTTCACCGAGTTCCAATGTAAAAGAAAAAAAACTTACTGACAGTTCCGAGACTAATTTTACCTTCCTCTCCTGTGATCTAGACCCAAAATCCATGGTTGCAAGAGTTAAATATTCTATTCCCAGGTCCTCATTTGTTCTTCTTGAAGTTTATGACATGATGGGATCGGTTACAGAATCCTATATCGAAGGACAGCGTGAAGCCGGAACTTACGAGGTGAAGCTTGACTTGAAAAATTCCAAAAATAGCGACGATTATTACTGCCGTCTTCAGGCAAATGGAGAAAAACAGACGAAGAAGATGTTAATGAAAAAATAATGCTCATGTTTAAACGATCAAAATGCAACATCTGAGAAAAAGATCGACAGCAATTTTCTTCTATATATTTTTGCCGGCTTTTCTTACTCCATTACCAGTTTACTCCCAATTTATTCTCCCTACCGGCGGTAATCACCCTGAACTCCATTGGAATGAGCTTTCGACCGTGCATTTTACGATCATCTATCATAACGGATTGGATAGTATTGCTTTGAAAGCGGCATCTATTGCAGAGGAAGCTTATCGCGTCGTGACGACAAATTTGAACACTTCGTTAAAAAGCAAGGTAAAGATCTATCTTACCGATTATGACGAGATCAAAAATGCATTTGCATTCGATGACGATTACATCTTTATCTGGATGCGGGGAATTCTCGACGATCTTCCCTACGGCTTTCGATCGAGCGGCACATCGAAATGGCTTCGGACAGTGATCACGCATGAGTTCACACATATCGTGATCGCTCATGCTACAAAGGATCCATTATCTTTCCTTGCTCCTGCCGGTTCTGTACCACGTTGGTTCAATGAAGGTTTGGCGCGTTACATGGAGCCCGATGGCTGGACATCCGATCTCGATGCATTTCTTCGTGTTGCAACGGTATCGGGGCATCTCGATCTTGGAATGACCGATGATTACCAGTCCGGAGGAATGATGTATGAAGGAGGGCAATCATTCGTACGATATATCGCTGCAACATACGGCGATTCGACGATCGTAAAAATTCTGAAATTCAGAGACTGGATCTTCTATGATTTTTTCGAAGCGGTCAAAGCCGCTACGAGGAAGGATCTATCCGATCTCGAAGAAGATTGGCGCAAAACGTTGAATGTTTATTTCAATTCTAATTACGGTCAGAAAGAAGAGACTAATGAATTCGCCCGTGAAATCCCTTCGGGGTTAGCTGTGACTCTTGCTGCACGAATCGAACCCGGCGGTAAACGTATCGCGCTGATCGGCAACAGCACAAAGAAAAGTCCGTCACGGCTTTACGTGCTTCCTGATGATACTTCCGGAACTCCGAGACTTATCAGCTNNGGAGCACTTATCCGCTTAACAAATGACGGCCGCTATGAAGAACCGGATGTTGCAATCCAATCCAATAGAATTGTCGCTGTTCATACGGAGCAGAATCATTCCGATCTCTACATTTTAAATTCCGATGGATCTAATCCGGAGCAGCTCACCACTTACAATGATGTAAATACACAAGTATATGCACCGCGTTGGTCTGCCGATGGAAAATTGATTACGTACTCGGTTTTCCGTTCGAATGGTATGCGTGACATTGCAGTGATCGATGTTGATATGAAGAAGAGTACGCTCATTACAAACGATTCGGCGAATGACCGCGCAAGCATGTTCTCTCCGGAGGGAAAAGAAGTCGTCTTTCTTTCACATCGAAACGGCATTCCGAATTGCTACAGAACATCCCTTATACCAGGAAGCAAGCTTTTGCAAATGACCGATATTGCCGGAGCGATCTTTCCGTGGGATTGGTCCAGCAAGAAAGATTCTATTCTGGTAACATCTTTCGATTCGCGGAATACGATAGGACTTTACTGGATGCCTGTAAAGCGCGAAGTGAAAAGTGCGCCTCTTCCGGAATTGAAGGAGAAATACAAGAATTGGCGGCTGGTTCATTTTCCGCTCATCACAAGAACGAGTGATTCAATACCGATTATTGCTATCAATGATCTATGTGCATATAACTCTTTCGGACATATCCGTCCGATTTTTATATTGCCCGTTATTTCAAGTGATAAAGGCGCAACCGGCGAAGCCGGTACTCGTTGGGGATTGTTCGGAACGGCATTCGATCCTATGCAAAAGCATATCGTCACCGCACTTCTTGATTACGGAGATCATAGCAATGAACTCGGCGGTTTTTTTAACTATACGAATAGGCAATTATCGCAGATTATCAGCGCAACCGGAATTCATACTTATGGATTTATCAGAACATTGGCAGATCACGGACTCTATCAACGAAATGAAGGGGGAGCACTGACAGTTTCCCAAGTCTTTGCCGATCCGAATTCGCTTACGACATCGCACTCTTTTGCGATAACTGCCTCATACAGAAAATTGGAGCCGGTGAATATTCAGGATTTTGATAGTTTGCAATTTCAGCAGACTCCGATTGCCTACAAAGGTATTGATCTTGCTTTACAATATATTCTTCTTTCGCGCGATCTGATACTTCGCGCCGAACTTTTGCATGCCGATAAAAAACTTTTCGGCGACCTCACTTATACACGAGCTAAGCTGAACTTCAGTTATAAATATCCTTTCGATGATGACCGAACTATACTGCTTGGACTTCGCGGAGCCGTTATTGCACAATTTGGAGATCAGATTCCTCAGGAATATGTCGGATTCAGAACTGATGAAGTATTTCAAAACGGATTTAATCCTCTTTCGCTGGAATATAGTTACCGCCTTCGCGGAATTCGCCGGGCATATTACGGGGACCGCCTTGTGCTTGGCTCTGCCGAATTTATCATTCCCGATTTTTTCTTCAGCAGTCTCGTTCCGATTATAGGATTATTCAGCCCATCCCTTGTCGGATTTTTTGATATCGGAAGTGTGTGGTACGATAAAACTCCGTCGAATTATCCTACAGTCCAAACAAACTCTTTGGGGGGAACGCACTGGCTGCAAAGCTCCGGTATAGAACTTCGCAGCGGAATAGAGGGAATCTTCACCGTGGGTGTAGGTGTAGGGTGGGAGCTCGTTAGCAAGCCGCAGCCGGATTGGTATTTTAGGATCACGACGTATTTTTGATTTTTCGGTGGAAAGTCCTCTAAATTTTCGTATCTTTGTATTCAACAAATCGTACGCCTTATGCCAAAACTTGCGCTAAAAAAGCGTATTAGGAAAATTCTGAAAACGCCGAAGCTTCTGCTTATTACGGCGACGATCCTTGTCCTCTCTACTACCCTTCTCTT
>PLXB01000204.1 GCA_003151215.1 Ignavibacteriota bacterium | reverse complement strand
CGGCGCCTTCGTCGATCTCGGCGGAGTTGACGGACTTGTTCATATCACCGATCTTTCATGGGGCCGCGTATCGCATCCCTCGGAAGTGGTCAAGCTTGATCAGGTTGTTACCGTCGTCGTTCTCGATTTCGATGAAAATAAGAAGCGCATCTCGCTCGGGATGAAGCAGCTTATGCCGCATCCGTGGGTGGAGATCGAACAGCGTTATACGGTCGGTCAGAACGTGAAAGGCAAGGTTGTTTCGATGACCGATTACGGCGCCTTCATCGAGCTTGAAAAAGGCATTGAAGGCTTAGTGCACGTTTCGGAGATGAGCTGGACTCAGCATGTGAAGCATCCGTCGCAGATATTCTCGATGGGTCAGGAAGTCGAAGCGAAGATATTGAATATCGATCAGGATTCGAAAAAGATATCGCTCGGTATCAAACAGCTTGAGCCTGATCCCTGGACATTGTTCCTTGAGAAATATCCGATCGGTTCCGTGCATAAAGGTATTGTCCGCAACCTCACGACATTCGGCGCATTCGTCGAACTCGAACCGGGTGTGGACGGCTTAGTACATATCTCCGATCTTTCCTGGACAAAGAAGGTTCGTCATCCGGGCGAGATCTTCAAGAAGGGACAAGAGCTCGATGTGATGATCTTAGGAATCGATGCGGATAATCGCCGCATTGCTCTTGGTCATAAACAGGTGCTCGAAAATCCATGGGATACTCTCGGTGAAGCATTCTCGGAAGGTACGGATACGACGGGTAAGATCGTCCGCATCATTGAGAAAGGCGTTATCGTCGAACTTCCCGGCGGCATCGATGGATTTGTTCCGGCTTCGCAGCTTGCATTCCATCAGATCAGATCGGTCGGCGATGTTTTCAAGATCGACGAAACTCTTAATTTAAGAGTCATCGAATTCGATTCGGAGAATAAGAAGATCGTTCTCTCGGCAACCGAATGGCTCAAAGGTCAGGACAAAGCGATCGTCGAAGAGTACAATGCGAAACATCCGATCCCGAAAGAGACGGTTGAAGAAACCCATAAACGCGCTCCGCGCAAGACTTCAAAGAAGGTAATGCCGACTGCAGAAGCTCCAGCCGATGGCGCTCCGGTAGGAAGCTACGAACTTCCGGAAGAAATGCTCGTTCCGGAAAAGCCATCGGAGATTCCGCCGATGCCGGAGCCTGATATCGCCGATCTGCCGCCGGCAGAGTAAGCGAAGAAGATCGAAAGTCACAAAATCAAAAGTCAAAACTTGCGAAAGCAGGTTTTGACTTTTTGATTATTAACGTTGTGCGGTATGAGAGATGTCATTGCGAGAAAGGCTTTACCGAAGTGAAGAATCACACTAGTGGCCTTATTCCAGCACGCATCTCTTCGACACCTTCATATCTCCATATTGCAGGCGGACAATATAATTTCCTGCCGGATAATAATGCATATCAAGATCGAGATGCGAAACATCGGCAGAATAGATCGTTCGCGTTATCAGTTCTTGTCCGAGAAGAGAGGTAACCGAGATGCGGAGTTCACCGCTATACTCGCCGAGTTTTGAGAGATCGATTGAAATTTCCCCGTGAGACGGATTCGGATAGATCGAAAAATCCCCAAGTGACGGAAGTAGAGACGGGTTACCGGAAACCGAAGATGGCGCTTGCACCATAAATGGTACGATTTCCCGTGATCCGAAGCTTGCAAGATTATTTGAGACCTGTGCATTCCAGATCGATGCTTTTTTGTCATCTTTCAAGGTGAAATATCCGCTCGTTGATCCGGTAATAAACCACGGATATAATCCCTGCGGATAAGCACTGCTATCAAAGATAATAAAGCGGTAACATCCCGTTGCAAGTTTGAACGTATCGCGAACGAGCGTCGCATCGGCAAGTCCGCTCTGGCCATAGAGTACATTATCGTTGGCATCATGGACTTCATAGCTGATTCCGTTATCCAATCCGGGAAGCATATCCGTTTTCAGTGCGAGATAAACATTGTTCGAATATACTTTCGGCATGGCATAAGGAACATTCCCGGTGTTATTATTCGGATATTCATCTGCAACTCCATTCGGCGCATCAAGAAGAATATTGAATGTATGAGAACCTGTTCCGAGATCGATTCCGGGTAAATATATCTGAGCAGTATCATAATATTTCATCGTGCCCGTCCACTGATAGGTATGATCCGTTGCTCCGTCAATGCCATATTTAATATCAAGTGCTTTGAGATCGCTCTTCCCGTTATTTCTGATCGTGACCAGAGGCGACATTTGTGAGCAGATCGGATTCGTTCGGCGATACGGCGGATCATTTGTCGGGGCCTGAATTCTCAACAATGCAACATCATTGTTAAACTGCGGACCTTTTGAATAGATCGCCTGTGCATGAATCGCATAGCCGCCGCCTCCGTAGGTATAAGCCGGAAAAGCATAATTGACATTGATGGAATCGCCCTTCTTTCCTAAAGCTGTCAGATCATAATCCCACGGATCGACCTTATCCCCCGGGCACCAGCCGGCGCGAGAAAGAGTCCACGTTCCGGTTTGAGGATAAACGGCGTTCGAGCCGCAATCGGTGCGCCAAAGATGCTGCTCATATTTTGTTGTGCCATTGACGATGATCGTATCGGTATGTTCGAGAAATTCGGCAGCAACATCCGGTCCTGCTCCGCCATGCCCTGTCGTAAAGGTGCGGAATGTCATGACATCGGCAGCAGGATCGAACCAAATATTTTTCGGCTTCACGTAATTCGAAATCGGATCGCCAACATTTCCGTACGGATAATATCCGTCATAGAGAACATCGATGCGGTAGGGCTCGCGCGGCGGCGTACCTTCGATCAGATCGAAAGAAAATGAATACAAAGAGCCCTGCGAATATCCGTCATACGTCGAAAGAAATTCGCAGCTATCATGCAGAAGGAATGCATAATCGGTCACATCCATTGTCCAGGTAAAATTCCAATTCGGAGGAAAACCCTGTCCGTAAGGAGTAATGAGACGTCCGATCTCATACGGCACGACAACTTCAAAAAGAAATTCTGCTTTTACTTTCGTTACATGGAAAACGGAATCTGCTTTTACATAGAATGAATCTTTTTTTGCGCCGGTATTATCATAAATATAATTCCAATAATCTGCCTGCCAGACATTGACTGAATCGGTTATCGCAAAGGGTTTTACCGGATTGCGATAGAAATAAATCTTTGTTACTCCATTGGCAGAGGAATCGGTGGTCTTTTTCGTCGAATTATACGAATATGTTCTCGTCGTATCATGCCGGAATGCGAAGGAATCAACAGTGCTGCCATTCACGGTAAAATTCGGAGCGTCCTGCAATACCGAATCGATCACTCCGGTATGATGACGCAAAATAACTTTCGTTGTATAATCCCACTGCCCACAGCTTGGATTCGGGCAGGTCAGTTTATAGCGCAGCAGAATTTTTTCATAATGCTTTCCGGCTGGCGGAAATACGGACCAGTTATCAATGGACCCGTTATAGACCCATAAATATTTATCGAGAACGGTGACATGCGTCGTATCGCCGGTTTTGGCAAAGGAGTTTATCGCAAAAATTGCAACAACAAACGGAATAAAAAGAGAGAGCTTTTTCATAGAGACAACAAATCGTTAAGAGGACTTAATAATGCGATGAGAGGGAGAAACGTTCTTCTGAATTTAAAACGGTAGAGACGCGCTATGGCGTGTCTCTACCGAAATGTTAGTCATTATTTTGTTATTACAAGCCGCTGAACGCTCCGATCGCCGGAGTCGGTTGTTAGAATGACAAGGTACACTCCCGGCGGAATATCGCCAAGTGTAATACTTTCTTTATTCTCTCCGGAATTCGCGATATGTGACGAAATATTTTGCGCAAGGATTTTACCGGATAGATCCCAGATGCTGATGCTCATTTTTACCGAAGAGAGGAGCGTGTAGTTAATGAACAGATACATACTCGCCGGATTCGGATAGATTGAGACATTCTGCATTTTCTGATCGCTGCTTTGCGTGCAAGCTTCTGCCGATAGGGTTTTCTGAAGCTGCGGCAACGCTTTAAATAATTCTTTGCTCGGCTCATACCAGAAGATCAGTCCATTGTCATATTTAGCATCTGCTTTGAGTCCGGTATTTTCCCTAATCTGTATCGGAATCAAAGATGTGATATTGGCAAGTTCTTGTTCTTGTTCCTTGTGAACAAGTACATATCCTTCATATCCTATTTTGATCGATAGTTCGTGAATCATGAGCTTCATGGTATCCGGAATATTTGCCTCATTCAACGACCAGAGATATGATCCTTGCGCATCGAGCATGTCCTTCCTTTTAGCAAATGTTTTTTGCTGAATCTTATCAAGAGAGTCCCGAACCGTGCGCTCGAAAGAAGTGAGATTCGAGTAATCATCCGGGAATTTAAATCTTGCGCGCATGACTTTTTCCCCGCCAAATTGTGCTTTATACAAAGAATCTTTTGCCCTCAATTTTTCTCTGATCTGTTTTACGGCAATCCATTGGTTCCCGGCGCCCTTTTGCCATGACAGAGTAGTATCACAGGTCATAATACCGTTCCGTATATGAAAATGACTGGTAATAATCCATGGATTTTGAGTCGAATCAGTTGACACTTCACTGGTTGATATAGCTTCGATAGGAATATAAGTGCTGTTCAGCATTTGATTATATTCGCTTTCATGATCACCAAGATCGATATAACTTCTTTCACCATTAGTATCTTTCGTATATTTATAATACATAAGTAAATTACCTTTTGAATCGGTAACATACGAGGGATGAAAAGGCAGTCTTGTAAATGGCTTTGCTTCTTCGTCCGTATAGTTATCATAGGTTTTTGTATTCCCTGACATGGGGAATCCTACTTTTATTGCATGATAAAAGATAACTTCGCCGTTCTCTCCTGGCAGGATACCTATTTTATTCCTTTCTTCGGGGCTAATTGCAATCGGCGTAATACAAGAAAGATCGACAGGATTAAATCCTAAATATTTTTTTACAGAATCATTTTGTATAAACTGCTTCTCTGCTTTTTCTTTTGTCGCTATTTTTGAACCTGGCATACTCTTATTAGTTATGGACTGTTCGGCTGCTCCTATTGCCTCGGCCTTCAAATGATTTTTTTCATTGGTATTATTGCCATTAGAATAAAATAAGAAGAAAGCGGTAAGAAGAATTGCTGTAATTGACATAGTCATTATTCCTTTTTTATAAAAGCCGCGCTTGCGGGTGATGGTAGTTGTCTGCATTGATCCCATCCCGAGATTGCCGGAGGTTTTCTTATCAAGCAGCACACGCAGTTCATCGCGTACTAAAGAGGGCGTATCGCTTGCAACACTTCCAAAAAGTTCGTCAATCTGTTTTTTCGTTTGTGTCATAAGATCGTACTCCCCGCAATAGAATTAAATTCGTGCGAAACCGCTTCTGTCTTTTTCTTCTCAGATTCTCTTACCCCAAGTATCTTTGCAAGCTTTCTTCTTCCTCGCACGATTCGCATCTTTACTCCGGAAAGGCTTCCGCCTTGTATCTCTTTGATCTCATTGAGATCAAGTCCGGAAATTTCGAACATGATAACGGCTTCGCGCAATTTTTCCGGAAGTTTTTGCATTGCTTCCTGAAGCAAATGGATGTCGGCTAAGACATCCGGCGCTGTGCCTGAATATTCGACCGAAGATGCTTCTTCGTACGTGGTATTTCGCTTTGCATGTTTGCGTTCATCTCGCGCAAGCCGCGAGGCTATGGTATAGAGATAACTTTTTATAACCGTTTTATCTCGCAGGTTTTCGAAACGCTCGTAAGCTATGAGTATCGCTTCGCTTGCCAGGTCCTTTGCCGTATCGCTATCATTACTGAGGGCGCGGCAGAACCTTAGCAAGCCTGCTTGATGCGGCTCCAAAAGGTCTAAGAATTGCTCCTGTTTCTCCCTGATATGGGTTTCCATGCAGTTTAAGTAAATGTAGCCGCGCGGTTACGATAGATAAGTGCATTTCAGGGCGAAAAAGTCACATCAAAATCAGAAATAAATGGAAACCCCTCTTCTTATAGAAGAGGGGTTAAGGTGAAAGATGAGTTGTGTAAAAAAACTTATTTCTTAATGACCAATCTTTGCATGTTCTGCTCGCCTTTATCGGTGGTGATGACAAGGAGATAAACACCTTCGGTTAGTTCAGCCACGTTTAATTCTTTCTCGAAACTTCCGGCAGATGTTTCTGGAATGCTGCCGCCATCGAGAACGCGTTTGCCAAGAAGATCATGAATGCTGAAGGCAACGGTGCGTGGCTCCGAAAGGCTAAAGCGCAATGTAGTTTTATTTTTTGTAGGATTCGGATACAAAACTGCATTGCTAATTATCTTACTTACATTATTGGAAGCTGGTGAGACAGAATTCTGTGCTTCGGGAACAGCATCAAGAAGATCTTTCTCAGGATTATACCAGAAAATCAATCCGTCATCATACGTAATGCCTTCCTCTTTATTGACATGCTCGCTCGTGGCACTGCGGACGAGGATGGGAATAAGATTATTCAATTCATTCGCACGTTGCTCCAAAGCCGCCATATCAGCATCTGCCCCGGCAATATCTTTGTCGATATTGTCAAAATTTTCATCTTCAAGATCGAGATTTTTAAGATTTCCAACAAGCGAATCGAGCTTTTCTAAGTGCATCTTGGATATTACTTCGTTCAATTTCTTTTCCGCACGTTCTACTGCATCCCGAGAATTTTGCATGGTGGAATCGAGATTTATCATCGTGGAATCGAAACTTATTGTCTTATTCATCTTCATAATGATCTTTCTTTTGGGTGTGCTGTTTGAAGAATCGGTCTCGCTATAAAAACTCATTCCATTTTTTTCGCGACGATCTGAACGAATGCCGTCAGTGTTTGTCGTATCGATCTTGCTATCGAACTTCATTTCAAATTGCATTGGCTCATGAATATCTGCTGCATCATTCGAGTCGAGTTTGAGGTTTAAATATGTATCGCCATCTTTGTTGCCAATTTTGATCTTCCCTACGATTTTCATAAGCTCCTGTAATTTCTTCGGATCATTTTTGATAAATTCGTTTAATTCCTTCATATCCATGTTCCCTGTATCAGACTCTGAGCGATCATCCCGAGAGATTATTTGGATTCCGCGTTTTTTAACGCCATTCTTTTCCGAAGAAAATTGCATCAAGCGTTTATTGCCCTTAGTATCGGTAACGATAAGCGGAGCAAAACGTGGTGCATCGATAACTGCATTTTCTAAAGCTTTTCCTCCGATAATTATACCCCAGCTGTTTTTCGGGAAACCCATTGTCATGATCTTTCCATTCTCATTTTTTTGCGAAAAAGTTACCGACCCATCTTCTTTTTTAGCTAAACCCATCTTTGCAAACTTTTCCGGAGCAAGTGGTATCGGTTTGATGCCGGTAACTTTTACCGGAGTTGATATCATTGGTGGTAAAGGCGGCAGCAGCGGAGTCGGAGGTATTGGCACAACCTCGTCATTAGCTTTTGTTGCTATAATAACTTTCTTTGCTGCTTTTGCATCGCTCTTCTTCGGCTCATCGGTATTTGAATTTGTTGAATGAGCAAATAAGTTTGTTGCAGGCACGGTTACGGAAGTATTACGAGAAACGGGCGCTTGCAGAGAACCGCTAAGTGCTAGGTATCCGATGAAGGCAGCTACACTGAGNNAAGTGCTAGATAGCCCATGAATGCTGCGAGGCTGAGTCCGATAGTTGACATGATAATTCCTTTCGTTGAAAAAATAAATGGCGATGGCTGCATGTGTTCGCTCTTGGCGAGAAGTTCGCGGGCGTTTTCTTCAGAAATAATTGGCTCTTCGCTCCGCGCTGCGGCAAAGAGATCGTCGAGATGTTTATTGCTGTTTTCCATAGGATTATTTCATATTTCTTCTGATAGACACATTCGCAAACTGATAGCCGACTCCTCCTGATGATGGTGGGGGAGCAGCCGGGGTCACATTCCGCGGCAAAAGATTTGCGCCGAGCAATTTCGCAAGCTTCTCTCGTCCTCTGGCAATGCGCGACTTGACTCCTGAAAGACTTCCACCCTGAATTTGGCGGATCTCTTCCAGTGTAAGTCCCGAGATCTCGAACATCACCACCGCTTCGCGCTGCATTATCGGCAATCGCTTTAGTGCAGTATAAAGCAGTTCGATATCTGCGCCGGAATCTGGCGCAGGATTCGGATCGATGATCTCTGCCGCTCGTATCGCATCGTAAGCGACCTTCCGCTTACCCCTCCAGCGCCAGCGTTTATACAGACGAGTGGCAGTAGTAAAAAGATAGCTTGAAAAACTTTTCTCATCGCCGGTTATTGAAGCAAAATGTTCGTAGGCAATGAGGATCGTTTCGCTTACAAGGTCGCGAGCCGTTTCACGGTCAGTTGTGATCGCGCGGCAATATCTCGCTAGTCCTGGTCGGATAGGCTCCAGCAGTTCCAAAAAATGCCGTTGTTCCTCGTCTAAGAGAAAACTCATGCAGTTGTATAAGTAAAAGTAGCCGCGCGGTTACAGTAAGTAAGAGACAGAAAGAGAGGAAAAGTTGCAGGGTGGAAGGGAGATAATTACGGTAGAAGGTTTTTTAAGAGCTCAAAAAGCTCCTCGAAATCAATTCAAAATTCAAAAATCAAATCTGAAATTAACAGCAAGAAAATCGCAAAGAAAAATTTCTCGTATTGTTCATTAACAATTACAAATTATTTCCTCCCCACATGCATCGTCACGATCCCCTGAGTTAAATCCTTCCATTCAGCCTCAATAAATCCCGCCTCCCGAAGCATCTTCATGATTTCTTCGCGTTCAGGAAATCGATCGATTGAGTCTGGAAGATACGTATATGCTTCGTTATTCTTCGAGAAGAGTTTTCCGATAGCAGGCATGATGGCATGAGAATAAAATCCATAAAGCTGCGTCATTGGAATGCCGCGCGGCTTTGATAATTCGAGATTGACGAAGATGCCGCCGGGTTTGAGCACGCGGGATATTTCTTTGAATGCAACATCAAGCCGCGTAAAATTTCGGGTAGCAAAACCAATCGTGACTGCATCGAATGAACTATCGGCAAATGTTAATGCTTCGACATCACCTTCACCAATGGAAATAGATGCTTTGCGCTCATCCGCTTTTTGCCTAAATATTTCAAGCATCGGTTTTGCAAGATCAATACCGGTGATCTTTGCGCTGGGGATGCGTTTTAATATTTCGAATGAGAGATCCCCGGTGCCGCAGGCAATATCAAGGATTCGAGGCTCCGGAAGAACAGCAAGATGTTTTTGAACAATGCTAATAGCTCTTCGCCGCCAATAATAATCAAGCCCGAAGGAGAGAAAATGATTGAGAAAATCATACCTGCCGGCAATACCAGAAAACATATTGCGGACGTACGTTTTCTTTTCTTCGCTTGAAGTGAAGTTAAATTGCTCTTCCGTCATTATTGTAATACCGATTCAATGATCGAAACAGTATTTCCCGTTATTTTATATGTTGCGCCGAGCGGAATAGTCCATTGCCGTGGAATATGTCCTGAAGGAAGATTCGTAAGAACGGGAATTCCGAGCGGATCGAAATAATCATGAAAGATTTCTTTCGTCGTAAGAGAAGCTTTGCTTTTCGGCTCTTCGCAATCTGCAAATTCTCCAAGCAATACAGCTTTTGTCCCGGCAAGTATTCCTGCTGCGCGAAGCTGAGCCAGGTAGCGATCGATACGATACGGTCTTTCGGCAATATCTTCGAAGAAAAGAATGTGATCTTTTACGGACGGCATGAATGGCGTACCCATAATAGAGGAGAAGACGGTTAAATTTCCGCCGATCATTTTCCCTATGACAGGTGCATATTTTTTCTTCTTCAGAAGTTTTATTTCTCCTCGATCGGCAGGAAGTTTGCCTAAAGGTTTTTTTGAAGTCAGCGCCTCCCACATACATTCTTCCGCGAAGGGATCGAAATTTTTCCAGATATCGACTCCTGCCATCGGTCCATAAAATATAGATTGCAATCCTGTTTTCTTATATATCGCATTGAAAAGCGCCGTTGCATCGCTATAGCCGACGATGATCTTCGGATTACGTCTTATCAAGTCATAATTAATTTCAGGCAGAAGGCGAATCGTCCCGTATCCGCCGCGAATCAGGAAAATAGCGCGGACATCTCTATTGGCAAACATTCCGTGGAGATCTTCAAGCCGCGCAGAATCTTTGGCAGCGAGATAGCCGCGCGGTTTATTCAGATGGTTTCCAAGTTCGACATTGAAACCAAGCCGTTCGAAATATCGAACACTTTTCGTGATCTTCGCCGCAGTCTGCGGAGCACTTGCAGGAGCTATGATGCCAATGGTATCACCGGGGCGTAATGCGTTTGCCTTCATATCGTATAATTGCAGGCGTAAATAATCAGTTTAACTTTCTTCAAACCTGCGTGTTTTCAAGCCGTATGCAACAAATTTTTTTTACAGATTATCACGCCCACGTTTACGGAACAGGCTATAAAATGCTGCATCCGAAATTGGATGGTGCGGGAAGTATTNNACTGAGAGTCCGTCCTACCGGAGAGTGGATTCTCGCTCGCGGTTGGGATCAGAATAAATGGGAAGAAAAGATATTCCCGACGCGTGAACATCTCGATGCACTTTCAACAGAGATACCTATTTCACTGGTTCGTATTGATGGCCATGCGATGTGGTGCAATTCAAAAGCTCTTGAACATGCAGGCATCGATAGAAATACTTCCATACCATCCGGCGGTGAAATATTCCATAGTCCTTCCGGTGAGCCGACAGGTATTCTGCTTGACGATGCAATGCAGCTCGTCTATAATGCAATGCCGGCAGAAAATGAGGAGAGTGTTCTCAATACATTGAAAGCAGGCTTACTGGAATTCGCCCGTTATCACATCGGAGTGCATGAGATGGGAATTCCCTCTGAGTGGTGGGAATCATATAAAAAACTTTATTCCGACGAAGGAGATTCGCTGATCAGGGCAGATGTCTTTCTTGATATGTCAAAACCATCCGGCAAAAAACTTTTTCTTGAAAAGGTAAAAAGCGGATTGTTCAATGATTCACCGCATCCGAATCTGACACTCGTCGGCATAAAAATTTATCTCGATGGCGCACTTGGCTCCCGTGGTGCACAGCTTTTCGAACCATATAGCGATGATCCCGGAAACTACGGACTATCACTTATGGATGATAGCGAAGCATTAGAACTAATGCAGATCGCTTCATCGGCCGGTCTTGTTATAGCCATTCATGCGATAGGTGATAAAGGAAATCATCGTGCTTNNTCTCTTTGAAAAAGTCAGAAGTCCGAAGTCCCATGTTCGAAGCCAGAGAATCGAACATGCACAAATTATTCGCGCAGAGGATATGCGGCGTTTTAGAGAGCTTGATGTGACGGCAGTTATCCAGCCGCAATTTTTTGCAAGTGACAGAAAGTGGGCGATCGAGAGACTTGGTGTTGAGCGAATGAAAAATGCCTATCGTTGGAAATCGTTGCTTGATGCAGGCATTCATGTTTTGGGATCGAGCGATTCACCTGTCGAGGATGCTGATCCGCTTGCCGCGATAGACCTTTTACAAACTCGCAATGGTATTGATGACGGAGAAGCGCTTACAAAAGCAGAGGCTATCGAACTTTATCGTATGCGTTAAGCGCTCGCAACTTTCCTTCGCGCAAACAATCCTTTCAATTCCTGACCAATACCTATAAATGTGCGATGATTAAGAGGGAATTCAAGTGTCACATGCAAAAGGCTTAAGAAATAAAGAACCTGCAATCCGATATAAAAATCATACACATAGAGAGCAAGCGAAGCGATCCAGAGAAGAAAAACGATCGCAAGATTTTTTTTCGGGATCAGATGCCACTTAATAATCGACGTCTTTGAAAACCAATTAAGGAAATGATATGTGTAACTGAAAGCGACAAGGCGCATGATAATGATCCCTGTATTCGAAATAAACAGAATATCGGATAGGCCTTTCGTATCGGGTGTCACTCTCTGAAATCCGAGCACGTTCATCAGATCGAGATTCAATCCGGCAAAATAGCGGTAGCTTGATCTGACATAAAGGCTGAGGCTGCGATCTGCCTGGGGATCGGGCGAGACGGTGAAGATCAGGACAGTACAAAGCGCAAAGACAACAAGCGAGAGAATTCCCGTCATGCTTTTATTCCGAAGA
>PLXB01000012.1 GCA_003151215.1 Ignavibacteriota bacterium | reverse complement strand
GAATGTCTTCTTAAGCAATTTGTCGTATTCTTCATACATCGCAGCCTTGCTGATAATGCTTGCATGATTCCGAATAAGAAGCGCCATTTCCAGAGAGATGTCAACGACATGATACCGCTGAGACATACCGAGCGTTCGCATGGCCATTTTGATTGCGGCATTACGGGCGCCAAGGCTTAATAGCGTATGAGCGAGAAATGCTCTTTTACGAATGAGATAACCAGCTTGGGCGCTCTCCGAAAACCCTGCTCGTTGCAGATTTAAATGAAACAGTGAATTCAGTAATCGGATCTTAAGCCTGTTTTTCAGGCTTGAATAACGTGTATCCGTTGGGCTTGTATTGTAGAGTGTGGCGGCCGCAGTGGAGTCGTGTTTAAATGTCCCATTACGAACACCTTCGTAAAGTTGATAGGCTTTATCTTCCTTGCGATTTCGAAAAGCTGTATCGACAGTCTCGATTCTCGGCTCGCGAAAGCGGTCGAGAATACGAATGATCTCCGGGAAATATTTCATGCTAAGCTACTAAAACCAGAAAGCAGGTAATTGATCTCAGTGAGGAATAATGCAGGGGTCATGAATTTCTACCTTGGTGCAAAAATCCACTACAATCTGCAAATCACAAAGAGGGTTATGCAGGGGCTACTCTGACGGTCCGTGTGTGCGGGGATATTCAGATACTATCAACACCCATTGTTGAGAATTCAGGGGAAAACTTTTTAAAACTTCGTGTCTTTTTATCTCGTCTAAATGTGTGTGGGGGTAAAGAGGCCTCACCAACTTCCTAAAGGATCAGCCGGGAAATCTAAGTTCCGGGTATGCCAAATACAAACTACGTTAGTTAAGCGATAGCTACATCCGCTGCTATTGGCGTGCCTTGCCCATTATGTAATTCCATTCGGCGAAATGATTGATCCTTACTAAAGTACGGCAGAGCAAAACTGTGTAGTGCATGGATATTTATTCTGTGCTGCAGTGCTCGTATAATTTTGCCATCTCCCCATAGGTGAGCATTCTGTATATTTTTCGTATCTCGGCTATTGACTGCCCGGTAGTTTGCAGGAGGGGGCTTGCCACGAAAATTCTGTCAGGGAGTTCTCAGTGAGAGAAGATAAATCCTTAAAGGGATGGACTCCTGACCCAAAGATTTTTTTAGTTATAATTTACAAGAATCAGTATACTTTTCAATTAAGAACCAGATGCAGAACAGAAAGTTTTCAACCAGCCTCGCAGCAATTGTAATCGCATTTTTATCGATCTATGCCGTACAGGCCGGTAATATTTTTACCGCCACGAATAATACCACGAATGCTCTTCCAGTAACCTTAGGATTACAATCCACAGGGCATGTGAATGTTAATATAGATGCCGACGGATATTATAACAATAATTTTGGAACGGACAAGGTTGTTTCTATTAGTATCAATGGTGGAACTCCTGTCCCTGCCGGTACCAACGCGGTCGTTAAGGGTGTCGTCGTAGGAACGTATGTAAAAATTACCTGGTCGATGCAGGGCACAACGGCAGTTGCAGCAGCGATCGATCCCTACGAGTTGGGCTAAGTAAGGCCCATATCTCGGTCGCCAAGTCGCTTGGCTAAGGAAAAGAGGAAATTTGAAATAAATTGAGCGCATTGGTAGTGCGCAGGGGTGAGATTTATCTAAAAAATAAGGTAAATCTTCCCAACAAAACACCACTTAGCAAAAGCACAGGCTTGCCATTATTATCTTATAATGGCTTGAAAAATAGACAATTAGCTCTATTTATTAGAGTAATGCTAGAGGTCGTCTTTTCTAAAAAAGACGGCCTCGAAGTGTTTGTATGCCTCCTATTTATGAGTGAATAAATAGATCGTTCTGATTAGATTGCGCTGGGTTATATATGCTATTTTTGTATACGTTAATGTAACGAAGCATTTTTCAAGGCCCAATATTCCGGAATTACCGGTAAAAGCCTAAATAACTTCGATGCATGGCGTGCTTAGGAAAGTAGCGATACGATGTCGGTCCTGTTTAATGTTTCGGAGAGCTATTCAAGCGATTATGATCCCTACATGATGGGTATGGGGGATTTGATTCGTAAGCCCGACGAATTACTATGGGACATTCAGGATTTTCGGCCAGGCAAAAAAGCCTCTGCGGATGGCCCGGACTTTAAGTTCGATACGTATCATATGGACCGCAATCAGGTCGAGAAGATGATGCGAAACATTGTCGATCCTGTACTCGTGGCGGGTGAAGCGGTGGCCGAGCCAGGCGTCATCTATTTATTCGATTCACAGGAATCTTTCGATGCTTGGGCCATTCACACGCGCTTCGCCAAGGATTTTCAGAAAATCGCAAGCATAATTCACGATGCCCACAAAGAAGCTGGAAATGCTTCGAATAAGAAGGCGAACAAGCATACTTCTCCTCGTTTGGCAGGTGGCAAAAGCTCCGACAGTGCTATGACGCTTTTTGAGGATGCGAATTTCAGTGGGAAAACATTTTCGAGCGGCCCGTGTATAATAAACGATCTTAACGACATCCATTTTTCGCAGTGCGTAAAGTCCATTAAGGTACATGGCACTTGCTTATTGACCGATCAGCCTTTCTTTGGCGGTCTGAAATTTTATCTGACGGGCGACCCCACTATTGAGGTTGCGGACCTTGCGCGATGGGGATTTAATAACTCTGCTATGTCCGCTGTCATATTATAAGCGAGTAAGAATTAATAGATAGAGTATTTCACGGCAGAAACAAAGTTGCAACCAACCCATTAGGTCTTCCAAAAGACCCTCTCTCCAAAGTAGAAGCCCACGGTGCTCATTTGCCTGAGCATCGTGGGCTTTGAATTTTTAAAATGTGAGAAGTCATTTCTTTATAAAAAGGTAATAGTTAAAATGATTTTGTAAAGCAGAAAGGAAGCAGTAGAGAGTTTTCTCAACTACTGCTTTGGCATAAGCATTGAACTCTATCCAAAATATACGGATTTTGGCTAATTTTTGGACATTCCTTAGATAAGAGCCATCTCCGCACTTTATCGGAATACTATTGGCCGCGCCCTGCGGAGCGTTTGCTTCCCCGTGCGCGGCTTTTGGTGTATAAGACCTAACCGGCATATCGAACCGTAAATTTTGTGCGACTTACCAACACCAATGAACCTCTCTCTGCGGAAGAAACATCACCGGAGATGCATGATGAGCCGAAAACCATAGACAATCTTTCCTCTCATCCGGATGAAGGTACTCTTGATTTGTATGATGAAGCAGTCCAGCAGATCGAACAGGAGCAGGGGGTAAAGCTCGAAGTACAGCAGGAACTCCAGCAAAACGGCCACGGCGCGACATCGCGAGCGACGAAGGGCTTTCGAAAATTTATCGAAAGTGGCAAAGCCAAGAAAACCCCCCGCTTGCTGCTGCAAATCTGGCAAAGTGATTTTTCGATCGTAGCCTTCGTACTTGTCATGGTCACGTTCTACCTGATGAAGGATACACGCTATCCTCCAATTGGCTTACTCTTTTTTCTCCTTGCAATGGCGACCGTCGATGCCATTCTTTCCATCTTTGTTGTACGGCTCTCCTTCCATCAGAATAAACATGGCTTTTACCGCACGGAAGATTTCCAGCGCGATTGGCTTCGTTACCGAATGTTGCTTAGCATGACCAAGGCTGCATTGCTTTTTGTCGTTGGGACAAGCTGCGGGACTACAGCAGTTATCGCGTCATACGTCATATGGTTTTTCACATCCACACAGCGTTTGCGTTATCTCATTCTTCGCTGGTCAATGGACGACCACTACCCTGAACTCCAACGCTGGAGTATTTTTGCGCTCCTTCGAGAGGCGGGTATCGAGCCTAAGCTCAGAAATTTTAATCTGGTGGCAGCTTTAGGAGTATTGATCGGATTCGCGATCGTCTTTGTATTTTAATTGACGCAATCGTAGCTTCCAGGCCGCTTTGTTCACGGGCTTTAGGAAAGTTGTACGCTCTTCAGACAAGGTAATTTTCTAAGGCAGAAGGTAGGTTGTATGTATTGTGGTCCCATATTTCTTGTCATCTGTTACAAAGCGATAGATACCGTCCGACTGATTTGCAGTTACAAGAGTGCGGTCATTCACATTATTTTGGACTGTTTTTCCATGGGTTGACGATAAAAGAAAATTCTGCACATCCTCGGTGGTTAGCAAAGAGTCAGTGCTACTCTTTGTCAGGATTGCAGTCGTTGAGATTGCTTTGAGAAGCTTTGGCCACATCGAGAGGAAGAGAGAGTGGGAACCGTAGATATCTCCACCGACGATTTTGCCTGCAATCGCATAGACCACTCCAATTACACCTGGACGATTCCGGACTACACCCAAAAGCTTATTCTCGAATGCCTGTCGTCTCTGCATTACAGCAGAGTTTTCCAGTGTAAGTTCGAGACTTGTCGGTGATATGTTACGCGTAACGGAATCGTGGAGGATCGTTGTTAGTGACGATTGCACAGTAGTAACGTCATTCCAAATCGATTGCTGAACGATATCATCAATCGAGTTGAACTGTGGCATCGTACCAA
>PLXB01000023.1 GCA_003151215.1 Ignavibacteriota bacterium | reverse complement strand
GAAAGCAACAAGGGCAATATGTCGTTTATTCTCCTTGCATCCGTATAACATTTCTCAAAAAGTAGAAGTAATTATCGAGCATTTTCGGAACATTGTTTCCAAGAAAATAGGTGGAAGAGCAAAGGGAATGGTCGTAACCAGTTCACGGCTCCATGCCGTTCGGTATTATCAGGAATTCAATGCCTACATCAAAGAGAAGGGATATACAAACTTAAAAGCACTTGTAGCTTTTTCGGGTATGGTCCGGGATGGTGGGCATGAATACAAAGAAACTCAATTAAATGGGATAGGTGAAAAAGAACTGCCAAAGAAATTTAATACTCCTGAATTCCAAGTGCTGATCGTTGCGGATAAATACCAAACGGGATTCGATCAGCCGCTTTTGCATACGATGTATGTTGATAAAAAATTATCCGGCGTTCGGGCAGTACAGACACTTTCAAGATTGAACAGAACTGCAATTGGGAAAAATGACACGTTCGTTTTGGATTTCGTGAATGAGATCGAAGTAATTCAAGAATCCTTTCAGCCTTACTACGAACAGACAAAACTTTCCGAAGATATTGACCCGAATCTTCTTTACGATCAGAAAAACCGAATCGAAGAAAAGCAAGTCATTTGGAAAACAGAAATTGATAATTTTTGCAAAGTGTATTTCGAGAATAAGAAGAAATTATCAGTATCCGAACAATCAAAGTTATACAGCTACATTGACCCGGCTGTTGATAGATTCAAAGCAATCCCGGTTGAGGAAGAGAGGGACGCATTCGAGAAATTACTACTCGATTTTACAAGGGCTTATTCCTTTCTCTCCCAAGTAGTGCCCTTCGTTGATGTTGAATTGGAAAAGCTCTTTACATATATTCGTTACTTGCTAAAGAAACTTCCGAAAGATGATTACAAAGAACGGTTGCGGCTCGATTATGATGTTGCACTGGAATACTATCGCTTGCAGAAGATCAGCGAAGGGGACATAATGCTTGCAATCAACGGGGATGCCGGAATCAAACCCCCAACAGAAACCGGACTAACAAAAGAAAAAGACGAAAAAGGAAAACTCTCTGAGATCATCGAAACGATCAATGAGAGATTCGGAACGGAGTTCAATGATACGGACAAATTATTGATAGATCAAATCGAGGAAGATTCTATGAATGATGGTTCGATTGTCGAAAGGGTTATCAATAATTCTCTCACCAATTTTGAATTGAGTTACCAAGATTCTTTTATGGATAAATTAGTGGACAGGATGGAACAGAACGAAACCCTCTCTACAAAAATGATGGAAGAACAGGTAAGGGCAGTCGTTACCAAGTATTTAGCGAAGCGAATCTATGACCGGGTAAAGCGGGGACAAACGACAAGCGTATGAGATTCGGATACAGAAGACCTTCCATCAAAAAGCGAATAGCTGCCCGAACTTCATGGAAGCGATACGTCAGGCAAAATCTTGGCTTCAAAGCTCCGCGTGGTTGGGGATGGTTGACGAATCCGAAGAAAGCGGCATACAATCGAATTTATAACCGGACTACGAAGGGGTGTATGACAGTGATCTTGTTTTGGAGTGTCAGTTTTGTCTTCATCGCTCTTGCATTGATTTGATTAGAGCCTCAGTGGCATTACAGATAGAACGGTCTCATGTTTCTTGAGCAGTAACCTATTACGTAAATCAAAGACGGCCAACGAAGCAATCAGCGCGTTGTGCCTTGCTCCAGCGGGTGCAATGAAGAAACAAGAGATAGTCCCGTTTATCCAGGTAGAGGAAATGTTTGTCTAAGCTGCTTTTTTGAGGTGTATCGGGTATTTTTCCATCATCCTTGCAAGTTCGAGTTCCAATACTTGCATTACTTCAGTTGCAAGGTCTGTGTCTCTTTTCCTACTTCGTATCGTCCGAAGTTCCATAAGCACCTCTCGCACAAGCTNNTGTTTGTATAGTAGTGGGGATCGAGAAGAGCGATACTGAATGTGCTCTGATTTCAAGTGTCTGTTCAATCTGAGATCGCGTACCACAACCTTCTGAAAAGCGAGTAAACAAGCGATAAATCCTTCATTGGTTGTCAGAGTCTTCGCTATGAACTCCCCATGGTCCTCCCGCTTCCAGGAACACTTGCTCATAATGAAACTCGAAGCACGACTTCTCACTTTCATTTCAAAGCGGCATATATTTCGGCCTAACAGGTGATCTTCGCCTTTGGAAGCTCTCTCGACGGCTTTATCGTAAGGTACCAATTCGTATGTAGGACGTTTGATAAGTCCCATTCCTTTACCGACCTGAGACGCAGGCAAGAAATNNTTCGTAAGCCGAGGGTGCTTCGGTCGATTCCCAACAAAGGGTTATGTCGCATCCCGGAAGGGTTGCCTCGAAGGTCCGAAACCCTGTAGCGCCCTGAATTTTCAAGAGTGCGGTTCGGACATCATGAGGTTGCGCCAGCACCGTGTTATCGCTCTTATTCCATGCGACCTTGGGTACTGAGAACTCCAGCGAGATATGATGTGCCGAGTATGCGTTCGGGATGATCGTTACATGAGGCAGCTCGAGATGAGAGAGCAGCCCTTGAGACTGTAATACACACCCTGCCAAAAAAGCCCGAATTCTTTGAGGGGAATCGGTAATATATATACGTATTGTATCGATACCTAATGAAAGTAGTTGCATGTTCATTATTCTAATTAAGATGGTTCTGGGTGTCGAGTAATTCTGCTGGAAACAGGGGTGCTTTGTCAGATGCCGGTTTTTTCTTTTCAGGGGATGGGGTTATCCGTTCCATCTTAGCTAAGGCTTCGGCGTGCTGATGAATATCTGCTTTGGGTTCGGTCAAATAAAACTTCTTTGTAACAGCCTCACTGCCGTGTCCCAGGATTTCAGAAGCAATCTTTGTTCCCGAATTTCCCGAACGCTTCCGTACTTCATCAGCCGTTGTCATCCTGAGGGAGTGAAATGTCTTACCCTTCAGGTGGGGGGCATACAGTTCGATCAATTTGGTGATCCATTTTGAAACTGTGCTGATGTAGAGCATTTTGCCTCTTTCATTTGGAAATAATGGCAGCTCAGGTGAAAGATTTTCTCCGAATTGCTTGTTCAAGTTCTCAAGCTGCTCACTATACGCTTGCAGGGCT
>PLXB01000270.1 GCA_003151215.1 Ignavibacteriota bacterium | reverse complement strand
AAGCAACAGAGCCAGTGTATCGGTGCTATGCTGAGCCGTCTGTGCCATCTCGACTTGTGAGCGAACGCGGAAATCATTATCGTCGGCTGGCTGGATGCGATGCTGTTCGCGCATGATCCTTGTAATATCAGTTATTGCCGCCGTCGTTGCACTTTCGGATATGGCGCTTGCAAAGATATCTTCAAGCCATGTCGTGCCCATGAGCTTCTTCTGAACGGTTGCCAGCGGACCAATGACGATATCATCCTGATCCTGTCCGTAGGAATTCGAACCTTTTTCTTTCAAAACGCCGATAACCGTAAACGGCACTTGCTTAATTCTTATCATTTGGCCCATTGCGCTCAGGTTATCGCCGAATAAATTCGCAGCAACAGTTTTACCGATAATACAGACTTTTGCGCCGGAATGAGCGTCATCATCGCTAAAGACCGTTCCGATTTCGATATTGTAATTTCTGATCTTCAAACATTCAGGCGTCGTTCCTAAAATGCGCGTTACCCAATTTGCACCTGTTGAAAGAACTTGTCCGCGAGTATCTACCGAAGGTTCAACGGAACTCAGTAGAGGTGAACGCCTCAATGCATCGACATCTTTTTCGGTAATATGAACGCTGCCTCCTGCGCCGGAAGAAATACCGCCGACATTCGTCGGACCAGGATCGATCTGGATCAGATTTGTCCCCATGGAATTGATCCGATCGGAAACGGCTTTCGAAGCGCCCTGACCGATCGCCGTAAGAGTGATTACAGACCCCACTCCGATGATAATGCCAAGCATTGTCAGTAATGCACGCATCTTATTGGCGATGAGCGACTGAAATGCCATTGTAATACTGCTAAGAAGTTGCGTAATCATACAAATTATTCAACGACAGTAGTTATTACTTCGTTCGAAAAGTACTTTTAAGATATTATTCTAGAAATAGCTTGAGTATCTAAGAGAAGGGAAGAAATATCTTAAAAAAAATCGGGTTAACGGAATGGCTAAATCCATCGAGATCCCTCACGGGGAACTATAAGCTCTATTTTTTATGGATTCTTTATGGTAGGAAGTTGTTTATTATCTCATTGGGGACAGATAGCTTCGTGTAACTAACTCTCTATCAAGGATTTAGAGCTTCTGTCCGCAAAATTAACTTGATTTTTGTTAAACCTGCTATTATGGCATATCCCCGGTCTTATTGGGCCGGAAAGCCTAAAAGATGAAAAAGTAGTCTAAGTTCTTTTTGGAGTTGTTTTATTAAAGAGTTGAATGATCTCCGAATTCCGTTCTTAGTAAAGTTCACAAAGTTTGTTTTGTAATGATTTATCCTCCTTGTTGGAGGAAGCAAACTTTGGGTAAGTCCTAATCATTAAGAGAAAAACAGTTTCAGTGCAAATGCTTTTGCCCTTTGTGATCTTCTCCTTCTGCGCCGGTATGTTCCGGCTCATGGGAGAACGCACTCATATCACAAATCCGGGAATTTACTCCGCGAGACTTTGTCATCAGGAGAATTTTCAACCGCATATTGCTTTGATCGGATTACTGCCGAATCAAAAGGAATCTCTCACTCCGTGCTTGTTTTTTTCTGTTACCCGAGTATTCGATTTAAGGACTTCCAACCATATGCACCGGCGGCATCTGATTCATAGAAGCTACGAACAACAGAGACCAGTGAGGACGTAAAAAACATCCGTCGCTGTATTTCATCCGAAAATAAAAGCAGGTATTATTCACCGTTTCTTCCGATCACATGAGACCGGAGGAGTTGATATATACTGCTATGGTACAATTTCGTAAAGAAATAATTATTAATGCCCGGCTCGAGAATGAAGTCCGCATCGCTATCACCGAGAACGGACGCCTTGTCGAGCTTTTTGTAGAAAACCCCGAAACCGTCCGCCACGTCGGCGAGATATTCCTCGGCAAAGTTGCTAAGGTGATTCCGGGAATGAATGCTGCTTTTATCAATGTCGGACTAGCTCAGGACGCATTTCTTCATTTCTCCGATGTCGGCGACTCATTCGATGGATCGATGTCCTTTCTTGCCAGCGAAGGCGCCGATATGAGAGATGATGATGATGACTCTGAAGATGATGAATTTGATGAAGATGAAGTCGAAGAACCTGTTCTTGCCGCCGTTGTCGAAGGACATCCGCAGCTTCGTTTGAAAGGCAGTCCTGATGACGGAACTCCGCGACCGGAACCGAGACGCGAATTAAGACAGCCACAGTCTAAAGGACCTCGCCGTGCTTTCTCCACTTTGGAAATGCCGAACATTGATCTCGAACCGGGACAAAATATTTTGGTTCAGGTCACACGTGAAGCTTTTGCCAATAAGGGAGTTCGCGTCACTAGCCGCATCTCTCTTCCTGGACGCTTCCTGGTTCTTGTACCGTTCGAGCCGGGAATCGGTATCAGTAAAAAAGTCTTTTCTGTGCGCGAACGACGCAGACTTCGTAAAGTAATCCGGTCGCTCAAACCGAAAGATGTCGGAGTCATTATTCGAACCGTTGCAGAGAATAAAGAAGAGTCAGCGCTTCGCGAAGACCTTCAAAATCTGGTCAACGATTGGAATTCTATTCAGCAGAAGATCAAAGATAAAGAGCCGCCGCTGCTCGCTTTTCAGGATACGAATATTACCAATAGCGTGCTGCGCGATCTTTTTTCGAATGACATCACCAAGATCGTTGTCGATGATAAGAAGATGTACCGGGAAGTTCTCGATTACATTCAATGGGCATCACCGAATCTTGCCGGCACGGTAGAATCTTATAAGGAAACAAAGCCTGTTTTCGATGCACTCGGAATCGAAGAAGAAATCGAGCAGACAATGTCGAGAAAGGTTGTCCTCCCATCAGGAGGCTATCTCTTCATCGAAAAGACCGAGGCAATGGTTGTGATCGATGTGAACTCCGGACGCTATGCTGCGCGGCGTGAGCAGGAATTGAATTCATTGAAAACAAATCTTGAATCGGCTCGTGAAATTGCCAGACAATTACGGCTACGGGATATTGGCGGCATTATTGTTGTCGATTTCATCGATATGATCGATGAACGCAATAAGAAGAAAGTTTATGACGAGATGAAGAAGGAATTGCGCCGCGATCGGGCAAAATCTTCGATCTTACCGCTGACGGATTTCGGCTTGATGCAGATTACTCGTCAACGCATCCGCCAATCGCTTGGCGAAACGATGAGCGATCAGTGCAGTGCATGTGGCGGAACAGGGATGTTGGTTTCACAATCAAGTGTTCTTCATCAGATCGAGAGATGGCTTGAGCGATTCAAAAACGAAAGCGAAGGCGGATCGCTCACGCTTCGCGTTCATCCGATTCTCCATGAGCCGCTTACACAGGGGTTTTTCTCACCCTGGAGAAAGATGAAAATGCGTCTCCATGTTCGCGGAAAATTGGTGAATGACGATTCGCTTCGCGGAGATGAGTTCAAATTTATCAACTCTGCAGGCAAAGATATTACTCCGGAATTTCTCGGACAGAAACCTCAACCTGAGATCATAGAAGCGGCCCAGCAAAATGGCGCATCACCACGCCGAAAAGAAAACCGCTTCAATGATAAGGGAAGAGGCGGCGGCGGGAACCGCAATGGGAATCAGCGCCGGCCTAATCGTCAGCGCCCCGAACGCAGAGAGCAGAGAGGATGAACCAGATAATCTCGGGCAAAAAAGTAACGAAGGTAATCTATATTGGTGTCTCGTTACTTTTTCTGTTCTTTCTGATCGGAAATGAATTTTTCTGGCGCTATGATTCGAAACTTGATATGACAATTCGCACGAAACTCCGCGATGCGAAGATGAGCCAAAGAAATCTGGTGATTCATGAGTTAAGCAATTCACCTGTCGATACGACTCGAAGGGAGTATAAAGATATTCGTCATGGCAAAACCAATGTTGCTGCCTGGCTTGATGGAGGCCAAGACACGATCCATCTTGTTCTTGCCGGAAAATATATTTCCGAAGCACGCCTCGTACATATATCATCCGATTCTTCCACACAGGTCATTCTCGTTTCCAATACAATACAAGGTCTGTCAAGCGGTTCGAATACAATTCTTTATATAAAGAACGATTCGACTCTTTCGTTGCTGGAATGTTTTGGATTTATCGGCGATGTCGATAAAGATGGAAATGAAGAAATAAATATTCCCGAAAAAGGGGGATGGGTAAGGCTTGATCCTGTTACTGCAAACTGGATTCATGCGGAATTAAAACCCCCCCGCACTACTCCTTAACAAATCGTACATTTTTCCATTGTAACGAAAAATGCTCATCTGTGATACGGTACATATCTAAATATTTTGGTAATCCGATTCGCTTCAGATGAAGTTGCTTTGCGACGGATTTGAATGAAGGATGATCTTCGCGTAAAAGAATAATTACCTTCTTTTCATGTGGAATTTCAAGAACTGAATCGGCAATTCCTTCTCGTATATAATTTTGCGAGACGCCAACCCACAGCGAATCGCTTAAAGGAAAATCACGAATATCATAGATCATACTTCGCTGTGAATAATAGTATCCCCACCGATGCCACCAAGTATCGAGAATGATAAGATCAGCTGGGTCAGCTGACTCCTTTTTTAAAGCTTCCAAAACTTCCGTATGAAGTTTATCGGTGGATACAATCCCATGGATACTGCTAAAAGAAAAGAGTCTGTTAAGCGCAAGTCCTTTTCCCCCACCGAGCGTTGGATCAAGAATCGATGCTTGAGCATTGAAGGAGTCTAAAGTAAAAGCATTATTAAAATTTTTTTCACAAAGCCATGGAAAGGGAAAAAAGAAAATGAAGATATCAAAAGCAAGGATGATGATGCAATACCGGATTGCAGCAGTTGTGATGAGCGGTCGGGTAAGTAATAATGAATTTCCGGGTCTCTTCTTCATTCTCTCAGCATTCCAAATCGTCATTTGATCGAGCAATACTGCCGAAATCAATGCAATACTTGGAAGAATATTGAGCAAATATCCAGCCTTCATAAAATAGATGGCGATATAAAAAAGGAAGGGAGGGATGGCAACAAGGATTGTAAAATGAAGTGTTGGTCTTTTGAAATGAGCTTTTATGAAAGTAGTTGTTCTCTTCCGATATCGGATCAACGAAACAATAATTATTATCAGGAATGGCAACGCGGCTATAAAAAGGTAGAGCAATACCTTTGCTATGACTGATAATTGAGTAGAGAATGAATTCCCAAAAAGAATAGACTGTGACCGATATACAGTTTCGCTTCCAATTTGAGCGAAATATCGATCGATACCGCCGCTATCAGAAAATAGAATTGCCATCCATGTTGCGGCGATAATGAGAAAAAGTACAAGTCCCGTAAAGCATATTTTCAAAGGCTGTCGGGTTTTCCATAATATATAAATTACACAGGGAGTAAAGAAAAGAATGCTCGATTGCCGCGCTCCGGTTGCAAATGCAAGGGCGATAAAAAGTGAATAGACGAACCACTCCTTATCTGGTTTACGAAGAAGTGAAATTCCGAAGTAAAGAAAAGCACTTGCAAAAAAAGCTTCATATACGTAAGCTGTTGCAACTTCACCGTAAAACCAGAAGATGGGAGTAAAGAGCCAGAGCACTGAGGCAATAACTCCGACTCTTTCACCGTAAAGAGCAGATCCTGCTCTCCACAGAAAAAGTACTGAGCCGGTAGAAAGTAAAATACTAATCCAGACGAATGCAAGATTTACATCGCTGATAAAAAATAAAAGAAATTTTGCAAAGAGAATATGGAGAATATAGCCGGGGAAATGTGGAGTAACCTGATCAATACTGAAGCGGAATGTTGCAACGGCAAAATCGACCGAGTCGAATTCATAGAGCATCCGTGAGATGAGCGGAAGGCGAGTTATTAGAACTGCCACTACCAGCATCAATCCTGTCAACCGCCTCACCTTCTTTTCACCGAGCGGCATAAGGGTATTTTTTCACTCGAAAAACCGACATTACCGTGTCCGCACTTGCGGCAAGAGGAGGTCTAACGCGGAATTCTTTTAGCCTCTCAAGCGAGTCTTTCGCAAATTGATAAAAATCCGGATTGAGTCTCGTATAAATAATAAAAAAATTCGCGCCTTGTTTCCGTGCTTCTTTCCATACAAGTGATTGATCTTTTTGCAAAGGGTAAAATTCAGGACTTACAAGTCCTGTAAGATCAATAACTTGCCGCTTTGTAAAATATCCTATTGCACCGACATCTTGAGCGGCAAGTTTATCATTCTCAGATATATTCTCATTTATCCATGAAGCAACGGCAAGGTGCTGATCATTAATATTTCTTACAGATTCTGCCGAGAGCAATACTCCGCGCCATGCACCCATCAGAGCAATAGTGATAAACACCGACTGAACATAGATGACAAATTTATTACGTTGATGAGATGAAAATATTTTTACACAAACCAAAGTACCGAGAATGATCAATACGGGAAATACTTCAAAAAAATATCTGCCATGATGACGAAATTGCGGAGCAATAAATGCGAGTAGTACAGGGAGTCCAAAACTAAATATCTGCAAGAGAAATAATCCTTTTATTTTTCGCAGGAACAGTGGAGAAAGAAGAGCAAATACCACCGGGATGGAGAAACTTGCAAGAAGGACTTTTAATACAAACANNAAACAGTAAATATCCTGCATCGGGAAGAAAAGAGATCCTTGCGCCTTGGACGATAGCGGAATGATAGATAAGGCTTCCGCGGTCAAAATAGGGAATGAGAAAGACAGGCGAGACGAGAATAAAGAACAATATTATACTTTTAAGTAAATTACCGAATCCATTATTTTCTTTCATAACAACAACGAACCAATCGAAAATACAGATAACTGCAAGGAACATTAATTCTGGTCTCACTGCTATTCCAAGTGCGAGGAATAATGATTCTCTATTTCTCATTGCACCTCCATATTGTCGCTCCTTGATATGTTCATGCAAGATCACAAGCGTTAAGAAAGAAGCAAGAGTGACCTCCATCCCGCTCGTTGAAGCCCAGACGAGGCGGGAAGAAAGGAGTGTGACGGCACCTCCAACGATGCTCCAAGAATATGGAAGCATAAAACTGTAGCGGCAAATCCGGTAGACCCCCGGAGCTAGTAGCAAATAAAATAATGCCGAAAGAAAAATTGCGACAAGATCAAGGTGACGGCTGATAATCCCACCAAGTGCGATCATCGCAACCCATAGGGGCGAAGTATTGGCGCTGACAGTTCGGGAATGTGGGCCGAGGTACATGGGATCATCAAGTCGTACTATAGGATTGAATGTATATCCCTTGCCGGCTAACACATTCTCAGCGTATCGGCAATGGATATATACATCATCGAGCGGCGCACCAATAATATCCGTATGATCGACTCCGTTGTCAACGAGGAAATATTTCGTAACAGCAAATTGCACAACTAGAATAATAATGCCTGCAAAGACCAAAGAGCCTTCTGCCAGATTCCGCTTAGCAAAACTTTTCAAATGCACCGTTAGTGAAGATAGATGAGGAAGAACATTGCAATGGCATACGCAATAAAATTAAGGATCATCGGAATATCGGTGAGTACGACTTCAGTAGGATTTTCGCCAAGATGCTTTTGATGCAGAAGATAAAGATAACGAAAAATGCCATAAAGAACAAATGGAGTTGTAAAGACAAGGTTTTCCGTTCCGAAAATTTTGACTGTTCGATCGCTTACTGTATAGAGAGCATAACTAATAACAAAACCGGCTGCGCAAATGGTTGAGAGCTGTTCAGCAAAATCAACGCTATAATGTTCAAGCACTTTTCGGGTTGACTCTGTCGGTTTTTTTCCCGCTTCTATTTGATCCTCAAGCATCACAAGTTCGCCTCGCCGCTTTGCAACGGCAAGGAAAAGTGAAAGAAACATCGTCGTTAAAATGAGCCATGAACTTATAGGAACATCAATGACAAAAGCTCCGCCGACTACCCGAAGCATGAAGCCAATAGCAATGATAAACACGTCAATGAGGACTACATCTTTTAAGAAGAGGCTATATGAGAGATTCATTACAAAATAGAATGCAAGACAGAAACCGAATTTATACGGAAGATTGAAGACGGCAGGTATGGCGACCCCAAAAATTATAATAGCTGTACTGATGGCACTCGGAACACTGATATTACCGCTGGCGATTGGACGGTGTTTCTTCTTCGGATGCAACCGGTCCCGATCACGATCGATGATATCATTGATAATATAGATCGTGCTTGCTGTCGCACAAAACAGCAGGAAGCCAAGCAGGGATTGTTTTGCGAACTCCCATTCGAAGAGGTGATGTGAAAATACGAGCGCCGCAAAGACGAACAAATTCTTGATCCATTGCTTCGGTCGCAGCAGGCGGATAAAATGTGGAATGTTCATAAGGACAAAAATACGGCGTTGTGCTTAGTCAGAGACAAAGGGCTGAATTTTGACCTTTCAATAAATTAAAATACTACTGCCTCTTGATATTCTCCGAACGGTACTTTCAGCACATCGATCATTTCGCCGAGAGTGACATAATCCTTCGCAGCTCGGATAAAGATGGGCATTAGATTTGTATGACCAAATGCCGCGACCCGAATTTCTTCGATTCTTTCATCAACTGCAGCCTGCGAACGATGTGCTTTTAGCGCTTTCAATTCCTTAATCTGGTTCCATTCGACTTCAGGCGAAATTTGCAGAATAGGGATCGTGATTTTTTCACCTTCTTCGATGTATTCGTTCACACCGACTATATATTTTTCTTTCTTATCGAGTTCTATCTGATAGCGGTACGCTGCATCGGCAATTTCACGTTGGAAAAATCCAGCTTCAATAGCGGCAATTACTCCGCCTAAAGCATCTATCTTATCGAAGTAATCATTTGCTTCGGCTTCGAGTCTGTTTGTTTCAGATTCTACGAAATATGAGCCGCCGAGCGGATCGACGGTATTGATAACACCGGTCTCATACGCTAAGATCTGTTGAGTGCGCAATGCGATCTTCACAGCTTTTTCCGACGGTAGTGCAAGCGTTTCATCCATTGAATTTGTGTGCAGGGACTGTGTTCCGCCAAGAGCCGCTGCCATTGCCTGGAATGCCGTTCGGACTATATTATTCTCCGGCTGTTGTGCAGTCAAAGAGCATCCTGCAGTTTGGGTATGAAATCTCAACGTCCAGGATTTTGGATTCTTCGCGGCATACTTTTCTCTCATCCGTTTTGCATAGATCCTTCGGGCGGCTCTCATCTTAGCAATTTCTTCAAAGAAATCAATATGCGAATTGAAAAAATATGAAATGCGCGGAGCAAAATCATCGACATCCATTCCTCTGGCAATACAATGCTCGACATAAGAAAATCCATCGGCAAGTGTGAAGGCAAGTTCTTGCGCAGCAGTCGAACCTGCTTCGCGGATATGATAGCCCGAAACCGAAACTGGATTCCATTGTGGAACTTCCTTCGTGCAGAACTCGATCATATCGACGATAATGCGCATCGAAGGTTCTGGCGGGTAAATAAATTCCTTCTGTGCAATATATTCTTTTAAAATGTCATTCTGTAATGTGCCCCGAAGTTGCGAATATGGGACACCCTGTTTATCTGCAACGGAAAGATAATAAGCAAAAATCATCGCCGCAGGAGAGTTGATCGTCATTGAAGTCGAAACTTCACCCAGTGGAATAGCCTCAAAAAGTTTTTCCATATCTCGGAGCGAACTCACTGCAACTCCGCAAATACCAACTTCTCCTTCGCTCCATGGATCATCCGCATCACGCCCCATGAGGGTTGGAAGATCGAATGCTGTCGAAAGTCCTGTTTGCCCATGTGCAAGAAGGTATTTAAACCGAGCGTTCGTATCCTCAGGTGAACCAAACCCTGCAAATTGTCGCATCGTCCATACTTTGCCGCGATAGCCATTGGGATGAATACCGCGCGTATAAGGATACTCTCCGGGAAAACCGATTTTTTCGAGATACTCATTAGGAGTAACATCTTTTGGGCTATAGAGCGTCTCAAGAGGTTTGCCTGAAAGCGTTGTATGTTTCCAGCCTGTTGTCTTACCTCTTACTTCGCTATCTTCCCAGCGTTTTTTAGCCGCCAGATATTCAGGACTCGTCTCGAAAGTCGCTTTACCGTTAGTTTGGATGCCATTTGCAGATATGCCGTTCTTCATAAATATAACATATTTTTACTAAAAGCTAAAACGAGCGGATAGGATGGAAGGTTGCGGCAGTGCTGAAAATCCGATAGTGCTAAATATCTGTATATAGCATCAGAAATGCCTTGCATATTTAGGTAAACCGGGTTCCAGAAAGTCCAACGACCACCTGTTTCATCCGGCACACCCTTTAAAAAAGCGGAAAAGACTAAATATGCAGGGCAATATTTTTATAATGTTCATTTAATTCATGATTGGAACTTCTGAGTATCTCTTATCAGAATAACTCAAAGCCCCATTATATGTCGAATGTTCTAAGTCATGCAAACGAGGACGATTGCACTACTTCTTTGAGACGGGATTTCAGAGATTTCAAGTCTATCGGAAGATCAAATTTGATCCTATGGGAAAGACTTTTGCGCATATCACGTAATGCTTTCCTTACCTTCAGGGTGCGGTACTTTCGGCGTAAAAATCGCGATGTTTCGACATATCCTTTTTGCGTTACATGTTGAATTTGAACTCCTGCTTTGTAAGCTATATACCCGGTATCGAGGTGAAAGGAATAAGACATTGCATATTTCTTCTTACCGCCGCTTGCAGTTATCACAAAAAAATTTCTTGTGCTTCCATCAATAATAGGTAACATATATCCTCCGAATTTAAAAAATTACACAATGTTTTTTGTGGCAAGAACCGTGCCATTTTGTAAGGAAATTGGCACGATTTATGTTGATAATCACTAAATTACAAGGAGAATTTTTTTTATGACAAATCTTATTGAAAAATCCGATGTGTTGATCCCGCCGCCGACAACGCCACAACCAAGACCGGTTCCACCGGAACAACCATCGCTGCCCCCTGAGCCGTTGCCGTATCCCGAGGAGCCTGTTCCCGGCGAAGCTCCAAAACCGGCACCTTTACCTCCGGCTCCAATCCCTCCGCAAGGATAAGCAGAAATGGGGAATTGAAAATATAAAATGGAAAACACCCGTATTTTTGTATTTCGATTTCATTCTCAATGCTACATTTTTAATTTTCAGAAATGTCACTTCTTATAGTCGGCTCATTAGCAGTAGATACGATTGAAACTCCATTTGATAAACGGGAAAGAGCATTAGGCGGGAGTGCTACCTACATTTCTCTTGCTGCGAGTTACTTTACTCATGGCAGCGAGATCGGACTTGTCGGTGTTGTTGGTGAGGACTTCCCGGAACATGCCTGGAGCCTTTTTAAGGGCAGAGGTTTTAATACTTCCGGAATAGAAGTGGTTAAAGGCGGCAAGACTTTTTTTTGGGCAGGGCGGTATCATTATGATATGAATACTCGAGACACGCTTGCAACCGATCTGAATGTCTTTGCGGATTTCAAACCTAAAGTCCCAACCAAAGCTGCATCTCCAGATTATCTTGTGCTCGGTAATATTGCGCCGAGCCTTCAGCTTGATGTGATCAGACAGATGAAGAATAAGCCGAAATTAATCATCTGTGATACAATGAATTTTTGGATCACCGGAGCAAAAGACGACTTGTTGAAAACTCTTGAAAAGGTCAATGCTCTTGTCATCAACGACGGAGAGGCGCGGCTTTTAGTGGATCACCCGAGTCTTGTCGTCTGCGGTCACCGGCTGCAGGACATGCTTGCACCGGATAATCACCGCATTGTTATTATTAAAAAAGGAGAGAATGGGGCGCTGCTATTTTATAATAAATATATTTTCTCTGCTCCTGCATATCCTCTTGAAGAGATATTTGATCCGACCGGAGCCGGAGATACCTTTATGGGCGGCCTTATCGGCTATTTAACCCGTTGGGACACGATTCACTATGCAACCGTGAAGCGTGCAGTGGTCTATGGATCGGTGCTGGCAAGCTTCTGTTGTTCTAAATTTTCTACCGAAGGTATT
>PLXB01000263.1 GCA_003151215.1 Ignavibacteriota bacterium | reverse complement strand
TTCCCTCCGCTCTGATCGAGATTACTGCTATATTATCGGCTGCTCTAAAAAGCGAAGGTCCATTTTTGCAATCAATGAGTAGCGGCGAAATCTATGTAAGAGGAGGTATTATCGGTTGGGGTATCTGGGCCGTCATTTTCCTTTGGAGAATTAAGAAGAATCAACGTCGCTATGGAACCGGCTCGCAAGTATTGGATAATATGCTAAGAGAATATGGAGACCCTTCAGAATTGGCATTAAGAATCAATAACGAGTTATCGTCTCAAAATTCCATCTTCTTTGACGACTGCGCTATTACAAAAAATTGGTTGATCGCCTATCCTTCTCTTGGCAATCCTCCAAGGATCACCCCGATGAGTGATATCAAATATGCCGGAAAGGTCATTCATGATTCTGCTCCGGCTCTGGTGCTACTTAATGCAGAATTCAAGAAAGTTGCAATTGTGAGGATGAAAGAAGACTCTCTTGAAGAACTATGTAAGGAATTGAAAAAACGGCAAACACATCTTGAATTCTCAGGTGATTACCACACATATAACTTAGAAGCCGAAGCATTTCACATCAAAGATGCAAAATTACATCCGGCACCATCTGATATAAAGTAGAATGCTCGATACGGCACTTTGAACGAAATAATACTTTCCTGAAGGAGAGAATTAGTCGGAAATGAGGTAGGATTCTGGCAAAACAGTACTTATCTTCTCGTTTTGAGCCATTCTGAAGATTTATTGAAAATAGAGTACCTATAGAGTAACGGATTGGGATTTTGGCGCTGTAATTTTGTATCCAGTAGAGAAAGGCTCTGATAGTTGAAAACATTTTTAAGTATAAATGTCACTTTTGGGCATCGAAAACGCATTACATAAGCAGGGTTTGCTTTTGCAAAACGTTCTCATTCGAAGGGTGTTCTTTAGGGTAGTAATTTTTGCCTAAGAGTTAACGATTTAGTATTGTAACCTTTGGCGATCTCAGGTGACTTATTAAGACAGACTTTTTATCATCATCATTTCGGTATTATGAAAAAATATATCGCATTCCTCATCGTTACGTTACTTTCTGGAGCAAGTATTCTTCATGCACAAGAGACAGACAATCAAACTTCGCAAGCACAGGAAGGAGTACAAGGTTGGTATCAGCAAAATAGTGGTGTCACTTCAGACTTGCTTGGAGTATCCTTTAGTTCAAAAGATACTGGTTGGATAGCTGGGAGTACGGTCGTGATGCACACGACTAACGGAGGAGTCAACTGGGCATCCGCTCCTAGTAACACATGCAGTATAGCTGCTTTAGGAGGTAAATCTGCTGTAATAGGAGATTGTTCAACGGAAAAATTATTCTATACAAATGACGGTGGTCAGACTTGGAATCCTTCAAAGATAGATTCAGCTTATAGTACGGTCAAAATAATTGGCATTAGCTTCCCAAACTCTGAGATTGGCTATACATTAGCAGATAATTTTTCAATCCTCAAAACAGTCGATGCAGGCGTGAATTGGAGTTCGCATCGACTGAATTTGAATACTGGAGGTCCTTTAGTCCCCCCTACTCTCTATGCAGTCTATTATCTCGATAGCGACAACGGTATGGTTGTCGGTGATGCGGGAGAAATATTACGAATGTATGGAACAGGTTATACTATACAAAAAGATTCTGCCTTATTTGGCAACTGTATTTTCGGTGCATGTCAACTCGTTACAAAAGATATTGAGTTCGCTGTAGGTGGGGAAAAATTTGATTACCCTTCCGTTATCGTCAGAACAACTAATGGCGGTAATACGTGGGATAAGCAATACCCGAACGGTATAACTTCGGGTGGTTTTTCAGGTATTGCATTCCCGGATTCTCTTCATGGTACCGTCGTGNNAATGCGGGTATTATTTTTCACACTACAGATGGTGGGGAAACATGGAACAAGCAGGAGAGCGGGGTAACAACCGATCTAATTGGTGTCTCCTTTTCAGACTCTCTTAATGGTGCGGCAGTCGGCGCGTCAGGAGTCATCTTACATACCCTTAACGGCGGTTACTCCTGGGTAAATCCTTCACAACAGGATTCATTATCTATTCAGACGTATCCAAATCCTGCAAATCAATCATTGACATTCCAATATTCTCTTCCGACAACCCAAACAATTACTCTTAGCATATTCGACATCGTAGGTCGTTCGATGGGAGTCGTTCTTAATAATTCTTTCCAAAATCAAGGCGACTATACTATTCCGTTGAACACAGCTTCATTTCCAAACGGAACATATTACTACAGGTTAGAATCTCCTCAATATTACTCTACCGGACAATTCTCTATCATTCATTAATTAATTTTTATTCTATCTCCCATGAAAACAATCATTTACTCAACGCGTTTCTTGTCTATACTTCTTGCCCTGATCATTCTGTTCCCTCTCAGTGTCTCGGCTCAACTTATTCCCGTAAGAGGATGGGAAAATAAAGATTCCATTCGATTCGGAGCATGGGGTCCGGTTCCGAATGGTAATGAAGTTTCTCCATACGACGATACTCTCGGAGTCAATATTTAAATGGGATTCGATAACCGTGCTCCTGAAGAAGTGCCGGGAAGTCATCGCGTCGGAATATCCTCGCAATGGTATGGAGGCTTCGATACTGCTCAGTTACATGGCAGCGCAATGATTATCGCAGAGTCCATGAAAGAAAGGATTTTCTATCCTTGCCCTACTAATAATCTTTATACCTATTCAACATGGCAATATAATGACATTAATTTAGGTCATGGTTCATGGAATGATAATCATTACGATGCAAACGATATTTCTTCTTATGCCGAATATCCGCTTACTCCAAGCATCGTTATTGATACGTTCAGAACAAATCGGTTTGTAGGTTCTCCGAATTCCCTTGTCCGTTACGGGAATGAAGGACGAGTGGTTCTCGGATATTCCGATAAGCGGAATGCAAAAGATTTACTTACTCTTATGGGAGATCCGTTTTTTAATAATATCAGTTATACACCAAGTGTTACAAATGCAATACTAGAATTTAACATCGATACCAGTTCTATTAATCTTGACAGTACAAGTTTCTCCGCTGATACTGTCCCCTTGTTGCGAGTTCAAATATTATTTAAGGCAAGTCGTGACAGTAATAATATAGCAATTCCAGTTCTCCCATTTGTCCCGTTCAAAACTGCATCACAACGAACTAACGCCGGATGGTGGAAGATTGTAGACACAATAATAACAAAAAAGAATTATAAAACCTTATCGGATTGTTATCGCACTGAAGATACAGTCGGCACAACTAATGCGCGTGCTTGGAAATTTAAACAACTTCTTTTGACATTAACCCCTCCTCCTTTGATGCAAATGGATTCATTACCTCATCTTGAAACATCAGGAGGAAATCAAGATTTCTACAATCTGCGAGATAAATACGGTAACCCCACTGATAATTTATATCCAACAATAACAACTTTCCAACACCCAGATTCACTGGTAAATAAAAATATTAATCCTAACCATACAACTGGAACTGCTACTTTGCCTTTACTCGAAATACGGGTGCTCTCAACATACCGGGCGACTATCCGTGTTCGGGGATTGAACTATCATGACGATCTTGCGGATAAATTTCTTTACCGCAAACGAATTTCCAAGGATTCTACTCACGGACTTGAGGCAAATGGGACAACATTAAGTGCATTAGACGATTCGCTGGTAGCAAATGTCAATCGTTATGCAAAATTAATTCCTGCGGGGATTCAGAGAGAAATTGTATTTACGGATTATATCGATGACTGGAATTACCTTTCTTTAAGTGGAGTGGGACTGCTTGACTATTATACGGCGAAGCAAAAAATGAACACTCATATTCACGAACAATTTCCTCCGTGGATTTTGGAGTTCCGCAGAAACCGTATGTCTCAAAACGGGCAACCACCAACAATGTTCGAAAATGAAGCCGGGGGATTCGGCGCGGGGCCTTTTGGATTCGAACAGGATACAAATGCCGTTCCTACAGCATTGTTTCCATTAGACTACGTTGCAAATGGTATTACACCAAATTATACTCATCAATGGCCTCTTTCACCAAGCGATTCGATGGTAGGACAGATGTTCCTTGTGCGCCCGGGTCCATCAAAATATAATCCGTCAGATTCTCTGTATGCTTATCACCGATATACTGATCTTTGCGGCGGTTTGGAATTTTCCCGTTACGCATATCGTGGCTCTACAACGATTGCGTTAATGCACCCTAAAAATAAACGTTTCGCAATTGAAGCAAGTCCACAGGGATGGGGATTGTTTAACACCGAGGCTTTTAATCCGACAGGGACAACCTATACCGGATGGCACTTCCCTAAAAATGGAACATACCATTTTCACGGGGCTTATAATGGCCGCGATTCCATTTGGGAAAATCCTGCCTCAAATCAGTACTTTGCTTTCTATAATCAGCGTCCGACTACGCCTGAAGAAACATCCGGAGTCATCTATACGGCTCTTGCAAACGGAGTAAGTGCCTACAGCGACGNNGCGGGAGGCGGGGCTTCAGGTCTTCTTGGCGTAGCGCTTAAAACGACTCCTGCCGCTACAAGTGTTGTAGATAATAAATTTAATTTCGGTCATCGGAGAAGCGCTTGGTATACAACCGATGTTTGGACACAACCGAATTCTAATGTATGTGACGGCCCGCTGCCGGAATATTATCTTGGTTATGCAAATCATTACCGAGCATTCAAACGAGCATTTAACCGCATTAATCAAATCTATGACACAAGCGATGGACGCGGAGGAATACCATTCCGGCGTTTTACATGGCTGAATGCGTACAGTACTCACATGGCAATAAGCAGCGGCACTTCGAAATTTTCCTCAGACGATTCCACCACTCGAAGTGCTGCGTTCTTAAAATGCTTTCAGACTACGCCTGTGAAACGATGGTCTCGCGGAACGCACGGAGAATACCTTGATTCTCTGGTTGCTGATTCTTCACAGCGAACCTATGTTGAAGTTGGATTATTTATTGATTCGATTAGTACGACGACTAAAAACTATGCTGCGCTTGTCGTGAACACCCGTCTTTATCCTTCGCTTCGTGACGCTGAAGATAGCATTTATTATAATTCGCAACTCGACTCGGCAAAAGACAGATGCAAGAGTACACTCGGCGATATTGACACCCGCAAAGTCTGGTTCAAAATCGACACTAATCAATTTGATCGGTCTTTTCGAACGCAGTATTATGTTGTTCATGATCTTTGGCACCCAGACACAACCTATCTCGTCAAATGCGATTCAAACTTTGCAATTTACCTAAAACCCGCTGACGCGAAATTTCTTTATATCGAAAAAAGCATCACCATTCAGGCCTCTCCAACAGCGGCTACAACCAGCGACGCTTTCGGTTTTAATAACGGTCGTCGTGTCGCCGAGCGCATGAATGAAACGCGAGATGTTGTTACCTATACGAGAGGTGGTAAACTCTATGTCAGTTATCCTTCACGTGGTTTTACTGTTCCGGGGTATCACGAAAATTCTTCTGCTGATGCTATAGCAACCGGAAATGAATATTGTATTGATACTGATACAACATGTAAAAATCCATCAATCTGCGTAGCACGTAACGATACGGGAGTTGCTATCGTCTATTGGAAGGGTTCAACGAATCATATTCACGTTGCTTATCAACCACATCCCGATAGTGGATGGTATACGAACGAGAACTACCTGTATTTCTGCATGGATACAATAGGGTATC
>PLXB01000341.1 GCA_003151215.1 Ignavibacteriota bacterium | reverse complement strand
AAAAAATTCTTTTTTTGCAACTGGGAAACTATTCCCCTCCTGATTTCGTAGATTGTACGGAACGAGGGAAGTAGATTCTCTCGAAGCACATGCCGAAGCCCTTAATGCCCGCAACAGAGAATATGCTCAGTTGCGGGCTTTAAGTTTTATATTACTCCCTGTACGTCAACATCTACTGTCACACTAACTGCAGCATTCGCATAGAGTTTCTGATACATTTCTAATGCTCCTGTTAGTAAGCGTCTGATCTTTTCGCCGCCTTGATCGGCAGTGCGGCTATCTTTGATGATAATATGCCAACGGTATTCGTTGCGGAGTTTCTTTATTACCGGCTCCGAGGGCCCGAGTAATTCGTAGAACGATCCTTTTTTGGGCAGTAGTGTAGAGAATGCGAAGGCTGCTTCGCGGGCCGACTGCTCTCTTTTCCCCCTGAATTCGATTAAGACTAAACGGGAATAAGGAGGGTATCCTATTTCCTTGCGTAATATGATCTCATCCTTGTAGAAAGATTCATAATTGTGAGTAATTACTTGCTGTATCGCCGGATGCTGCGGCTGCATCGTTTGTATCAGCACTTCTCCTGCAAGTTCTTCGGTGCGTCCGGCACGTCCTGAAACTTGTGTCAGTAATTGGAAGGTACGTTCGCCGGAACGGAAATCCGGAAGGCTGAGACTCGTATCGGCATTTATCACACCGACTAAAGTGACATGCGGAAAATCCAATCCCTTCGCAACCATCTGCGTGCCAAGCAAAATATCCGTCTCGCCTTTGGCAAATGCTGTCAGGATTCTTTCGTACGATCCGCGCTTCGCCGTTGTATCCATATCCATTCGCGCAACGCGAATCATCGGATATGCTACTTTCAATTCTTCTTCGACACGCTGTGTTCCGACTCCTCCGAGAAAAAGTTTTTCGCTTCCGCATGTCGGGCAGCTTTGATTTCTTGCCGTGGTATAGCCGCAATAATGGCAGCGCATGTTATTGCCGACCTGATGCCATGTCATCGACACAGCGCAATTCGGACACATAATGACATCACCGCAGCTTGAGCAGGCAAGGTAGGTCGAGAAGCCGCGCCTGTTCTGCAAGAGAACCGTACCTTGTTTTTTGAGAAATCGTTCTTCGATCGCTTTCTTTAATTCATCTGAAAGAGAACTTTGCTTGGCAAGCTGTTCCTTTCGCATTAGCGGTCGGCGCAAATCAATGGTTCGAACCGTCGGCAATTTCGCATCGAGAGCTCGTTTGGTAAGCTTGATAAGAGTATATTTTCCCTGCTCGGCATTGAAATAACTTTCGATCGAAGGCGTTGCACTTCCAAGTACGGTCACGCCGCCTAATTCATGGGCTCTGACGATTGCTGCATCTCTTGCATTATATCTCGGTGTCTGATCGTATTGCTTATACGTAAGTTCATGTTCCTCATCGACGATGATCATCTTCAGATCGTGGATCGGCGCAAAGACAGCACTTCGGGCTCCGATGGCAATTTTTGTTTCGCCTTTGGCAAGCATTTGCCAGGATGCATACTTTTCTGCAAGCGACATCCGTGAATGCAGGACGGCTATCTTCGTGTATTTATCGGTTGATAGGCGCCGCTCGAAACGCTCGATCAGTTGCGGAGTCAGAGAAATTTCCGGAACAAGAATAAGAACACCACCTCCGGAATCCAATACTTTTTTTGCAAGGGAAATATAAACTTCGGTTTTACCCGAACCGGTAATGCCATGCAGCAAAAAAGTCTTGGGCTCGGACTTTTTATATGCTGCTTCAATTTGATCTAACGCATGACGTTGCTCGGAAGTGAAGGCCAGGTTTGCTATATCATCTTCAGTTGTCGGAGCCTTTCGAATATCTTCGTTAACCGTCTTGACGAATTCATACCGGAGGAAGCCTCTTTTCTGAAGAGCCGTTACTGTTGCTGCAGAAATATCGAGGGATTTCTCCAATATTTTTTCTGTAAGCGGCTCATCGGGATGAAGCTGTTTTTGCTGCAATAATCTCAAAAGGACTTTTGCCTGCTTCGGAGATCTTTCCAATTCCATCAAAGCATGCGATAAAGCATCGGTATCGTTCTCCAGTTCATACGAAAGTTTAACAACTCGATGAGTTTTCTGCTTCGTCAGATTGCTGACCGGCTGTTCGATCCGGACCAAGCCCTCTTCTTGCAGTGCATTGATATGCGCATAGACGCCCTTAAGCTTCGAACGCTTTGCAAAATGCGTTATCAAAACTCCGTTGGGATATTCGGATAACCGTTTTAAAATCTCGGCACGTTTCGGAGAATGTTTTTTGACACTTGAAAATTTTTCAGCGATTGCATCGGGGAGTACAATCACCTTACTTTTTGTCTCAGGCCTCAAACCCTGCGGCAATGCTGCTTCCAGGACTTCTCCCCATGAGGTGAGGTAATAGGAAGCGATCCACTTTGTCCATTGCAGGAATTTCTCATCAAAGACCGGTTCAGGATCGAGAATATCGAGGATCGGTCTGACATTTTCAATTCCTGACGGAGCAGAGTGAGATAGTCAAACAAGAATCCCCGTTGTCTGCCGTTTCCCTAGAGGAACGGAAACTCTTGTACCGACTAAGGCGCGAGAAATAAATTCATCGGGAATAGAATAGGTTAAGCCGTCAAGTCCGCCGGAATGGAATTTATAATGAAGTGGAAGCGCAACGGTGGCGAATGCCAACATAGGAGGATGGCAGAAAAACTAAGCCTTCGACTCTGTTTCCAGCTTCGCTCCGCCGCTGGCAGCCTGCTGCTTCGCAACGTGCTCCAGGATCAGCTCTTTCATCCTGTTCTCGACCTGTTCATGGGCGGTGCCATTGACGATCAGTTCCAGCTCCGGACAAAATGCTGCATAACCGGTCTCGCCTCTGCGGCGAATTAAAATCTCGTATTCTTTTCCTCCGACGTTCATAGATATAGGTGCCTATAATAATACATTTAAACAAGAAAGCTGGGCGGAGTGTTCAGAATGAATCTTTCATTTAGCTATCGCATCCAAATAAAATTGTGGAGCTCTTGTTGGTTTGCCGCTTTTGGCATCGACAAATACCAGGGTCGTATCGCCTTCAGCAATTAGATCATCTTCGCCATTTAGCCTGACTTCATAATGTATCTCAACTCTTGGAGAATGCTTTGGAGTTAAGCTTACAGTGATTCGGAGTTCATCATCGTAGGCAGCGCCTTTATAATATTTGATAGAAGCGTTGGCAACAGGAAGCTCAAAACCTTTATCTTCTATTTCGCGGTAGGGAAGTCCCATCGAGCGAAGCATTTCTGTTCTGGCAACTTCGAAATATTCCAGATACTTTGCATAATAAACGATACCCATTTTATCGGTATCGGCATAGCGGACTCTGATCGTTGTAGTGTGGCTTAGCACGAATTAATTCTTCCAGAAACCCATCTTCGCAAATTTCGCTACTCTTCTATCGAGTGCTTCACCATCGCCGAATTTCTCATTCTTTTGCAGCGACGAGATCTCTTCGTTCAAAACATTTTTCATTGTCTCGAACATTTTATCAGGATCCTGATGTGCTCCGCCGAGAGGCTCGGGGACGATACGATCGATAATTCCGACACTGAGAAGATCCGGTGCTGTTAGCTTTAATGCTTCGGCAGCCTGCTCCTTAAAGCCCCAGTTGCGCCAAAGAATTGAAGAGCAGGATTCGGGCGAGATGACCGAGTACCATGCGTTCTCCAGCATCAGAACTCTATCGCCGACTCCGATGCCAAGTGCTCCGCCTGAAGCTCCTTCGCCGATGACGACGATAACGATCGGTACTTCGAGCCTTGACATTTCAAAAAGATTTCTTGCAATGGCTTCTGCCTGGCCTCGCTCNNCTTCGGCTTGCCCGCGCTCTTCGGCTTCGATGCCGGGAAATGCGCCGGGAGTATCAAGCAGGCAGACTACAGGCTTCTTAAATTTTTCGGCAAGTTTGAATAGACGTAATGCTTTGCGGTACCCTTCGGGATTCGGCATGCCGAAATTGCGATAGACATTCGATTTCGTATCGCGTCCTTTCTGATGCCCGACCCACATCACAGTTCCGATTGCATCGAGCGTTCCGAAACCTCCGACGATTGCCGGATCGTCGCGGACTCCGCGATCGCCATGAAGTTCTATGAAATCCGTTGTAAGGGCATTGATATAATCGAGTGTATAAGGTCGGTCAGGATGACGTGCAAGTTGGACACGCTGCCAACGATTGAGATTCTCGAAAACCTCATGGCGGAGTTCATCGGCTTTGTCTTCCATTGCCTTGATCTCATCAATAAGATCGACGGTTTCGCCCAGGGTGCGCATCTCGGCGATCTTCTCTTCAAGATCGGCAACAGGCTTTTCGAATTCTAAAATTGCTTTTGCCAAAAAATCGATCTCCAGTTTACGGTCCACAGTTAACAGTCGGGGGGAATCCAATGTTCACTTTTTCGATAGTGTCCTCGGTAACTTTTTAGATGACTATTTAGCATAGTGAACACAAGCAAATAGCCGAGGGTTAACTAAAAGGATAGCAGAACGTCTCATTCCCTCGATATCAGGGGGCTGCCGCCATGAGACTATGATTAGATCTATCAAGAGCCCCCTTATCTCGCTGCCCCGCCCGAGGACGGCGCATTTTCTTTCTGGATGACCGGTCCTGTTCCGAGAGATTGCAGTTTTGTTTCCGGAAGATTTTTCATTTCGTTATGGGTCATGATATGATCGATCAGGTGATAATCTTTCGCCTGCTGCGGCGTCATATAATTATCGCGTTCAGAGTCTTTTGCAATTTCTTCGACTGCTTTCCCGGTATGATTCGAATAGATCTGATATAATTCCTGTCGTGTCCGAAGCATTTCGCGTGTATATATATCAATATCGGTTGCTTGCCCCTGCGTTCCGCCAAGAGGCTGGTGGATCATGATGCGCGAATGTGGTAGCGATGTGCGTTTGCCTGCTGCTCCGCCTGCCAAAAGCAGTGAGGCCATGGATGCTGCCATTCCCAGGCAGATCGTTGCACATGAAGGTTTGATGTACTGCATCGTATCATAGATCGCAAGTCCAGCCGAAACAGATCCTCCGGGAGAATTGATGTATATATTAATATCTTTATCAGGATCTTCGGATTCAAGAAAGAGAAGTTGTGCGATGATGAGTCCACTGACCGTATCGTCGATAGGCGTACCGATAAAAACGATACGTTCTTTGAGAAGACGTGAATAAATATCGTATGCCCTTTCGCCGCGCGATGTCTGCTCGACGACCATCGGCACAAGAGCATTGCGCATAGGCGAATTAAACTCCGCATTATGCAGGCTGATAAAACTTGAATAAGAATCGGTAAAGAGTTTGTTCATTATATTGAAAATGTTTTACTGCTCTATTATACACTATTTTTTGAATAACTGTTTCACTCCAAAGCATCGCTGAAAACAAAAATAACTTTGCTCCCCTAATTCGCAACCGGTTTCTCGACGATCTTAAATTTCTCTTTCAGGCGTTCAACAAGTTTTTCTGATTTTACTTTTTCCTTGATCTCCTCGTTCGACTGATAATATTTTATGAGATTTTCTTTAGCAATACCGTATTGCTCGGCATCCCGTTCGGCAAGTTTTGTTATATCATTATCGTCTGCTTCGAGTTTTTCGGCTTCGATAATTTTATCGCGAAGCAAGAGCCATTTGCCGCGCGTTTCGGCAGTATTCCATCCAAGCTTGCGGTATTCCTCTTCGTTGATGCCGTAATCTTCGGGATATCCGCGGCGCTTATTCTCATCTTTTAATTCCTGGATCATCGAATCAAGCAACGTATGCGTGATAGTTCGGGGTACCTGAAATTCATGCTTTTGTAAAAGTGCATTCACCATATTCGATTCAAGAGCTTCGGTCGAGCGGCGTTTAGAATTCTCTTCCAACTCTTCGCGGACAAGCAAACGGACTTCTGATTCATTCGTTGCTTTATCGCGGCTGATCTTCTTCGAGAATTCCTCCGTCATCTCCGGTAATATCACTTTCTCAGCTTTGTTGATCGTTACTTCAAGCAGCGCATTTTTTTTCTCTGCATTCGGATCGTCGCTTGTTTTAGGAAGGCTGATCTTAAAACTTTCGCCGATCTTTTTATTCATCAGTGTATCGCGAAGATCAGGGACAACTTGCGGATCGTAGAGATAGACATCCGTCGTTTGCGGCGGAGGCAATACGCCGTCTGCACCTGCTTCTTGTTCTTGAAAAGTTATATTGACAATTGTTTCAGCATCAGCAATTTCCTTTACTTCTTCTCGAGTAGAAAAATTAAAACGGAGATAGTGGATTCGCTCATCCACATCTTTATCGGTTACGGAATAAACCGGATGCTCTACTTCCAAACCTTCGTAATCTTGAAGTTCGAATTCAGGCTTAACTTCATAAGATATCTTGAAATGTGCACCTTCGCCCGCATGACGATGAAGATCGGTCATAATCGGTCTGCCGATGGGCTCAAGCTTCTGCTCTTGAGCATACTCTTTGAATTTCTCCTGCGCTATCTTTTCAAGCGTATCACCCTCGATGGCTTCGCCATGCAATTTTTTAACGACGGACATCGGCGCTTTACCCGGACGGAAACCGGGTAGCGACAGGCGAGGACGCATGGTCCGATATGCATCGTTAAACGC
>PLXB01000378.1 GCA_003151215.1 Ignavibacteriota bacterium | reverse complement strand
TACTGCCCGGGTACCAAGAATTATAAGAGATTAATATGAAAATATGTCCGGTGATTATGGCAGGGGGAGTCGGGACACGCTTTTGGCCTGAAAGCCGAGAAGCGCGGCCAAAGCAGCTTCTTGATATCGTATCGAAAGGGAATTCTCTGCTTGAGTTGACACTCAGGCGAGTCAGTAACTTTGCGGATGTTCGCGATACGCTCATCATTACCAATCGCCATCACTTCAATGCTCTTCGTAAACAAGCCGTAGGAATTCCTGAAGAAAATATCATTGCAGAGCCTTTGGGAAGAAATACCGCTCCGTGCATTGCGCTCGCCTCCAAAATTCTTCGAGAACGTATTGGCGAAGATGCAGTGATGGTCGTGCTTCCGGCAGATCATCTTATTAAAAATGATGAGGAATTTTCCCGGATCATAGATCGTGGCGCCCGTTTAGCAAAAGCTACCGAGGGACTCGTGACGATCGGCATTCATCCGACTCGTCCTGAAACAGGTTACGGATATCTTCAACTTGATGAGGAGCGTCTTCCATCCCAAAAGGAGCTTCCGGAATTCACCGAGTTCGAACTTCGAGATATTTTCCGCGTTAAACGTTTTGCTGAGAAGCCGGATAAAGAAACGGCGAAACGATTTGTCGAATCAGGTGACTTTTTGTGGAATAGCGGCATGTTCATTTGGACAGTGCGGGCAATTGAAAAAGGTCTCCGAGAACATACAATGGATATCCTTGAGCATTTGAAGGATCTTCCTGCGCCCGGTGCCGAGGATTTCGAAGCAAAACTTGCCGATGCATACAGTAAGATTCGCGGCGTATCTATTGATTATGCAGTCATGGAACAGGCAATGAATGTCTATGTTCTGAGGGCAGGCGCTCTTGGCTGGAGCGATGTCGGCAGTTGGGACGAGGTATGGAGGCTTGCCGAAAAAGACTTGCAGAATAATGTTATTGACGCAGGGAAAAATATAGTGGTCCGAAATGCAAAGGGATGTCTTGTTCTTTCGAAATCGGATGAACTTGTTGTTTTGAGCGGAGTTAGTGATTTGATAGTCATTCATTCCGGTGATGCAATTCTTATTACCAATCGCGAAAACGCCCAATCCGTTAAGGATGTCGTTGATTACTTAAAACGAAACAATCGTTCGGAATATCTATGAGTATAAAGCGGGGAATATTACTCTACATAATTATATCGGTAGTTTTTGTGGAATTAATATCAGGCTGTAGCTCTCCGGTGCTTAAGTTCGCAAATTCTCAGGAAGGTTTAGCATCATACTATGGGGCGGAGTTCGATGGTCGCCGGACTTCAAGCGGTGAAATATTTCATAAAGATGATCTTACCGCTGCTCATCGCACATATCCATTCGGCACACTTCTCCGGGTTACAAATCTTAAGAATGGAGATCAGGTAAAGGTACGGGTAAATGACAGGGGACCGGTTAAGCCGGAGCGAATCATTGATTTATCTTTCGGAGCAGCAAAAGAAATAGGGTTAGATAAGATGGGGCTGGTAAGAGTAAGACTTGAAGTTTTGGATTGGGGAAAGTAATAAATCCGCTTTTTTATTAATAAACTAACTATTTAAGGTATTTATTTTCCTATAGGTGTAACAAAACAGAGTTGGTGTAGTTTATTAGAGGCACAGTTTTAGGAAATTTGGGGCAAAATTAGCGTATATTTGTATAAATATGCTCGTTTAATCCCGCTTTGAGGCGAAAGAACGGGTTTTTTTTCGTACCAAGGCGCCCGTAGTTCAACTGGATAGAACGTTGGATTCCGGTTCCAAAGGTTGAGGGTTCAAGTCCTTCCGGGCGCACTCGCAACCGTTTCTTCCCCCGTGCAGAGAGTAGTAGTTGTTAAAATGATCCGTTCACAAAAGAAACTTTCGGAAACCATAGCCCCTCAAGAGAAGCTTTCCCAATCGGAAGAGCTTCTTCTTACTTATCACAAGACTTCTTCCTGGATCCAGGAAAATTCTTCGAAAGCGATTACCGGCGGTGTAGTCATTATTGCTCTTATCGCAGGTTTTTTTATTTGGCGATCGAAACAAGCTGAAAATAGCGAACGCGCAGAGGTGATGCTATCTCGTGTTGCCGGCCTTTATCAATCAGGTGATTGGCGCAAAGCCATCGATGGCGATGCCAAACAGAGAATCCAGAACGAGCCGCTTCGGGGATTGAAAGAAATTGTATCCGAGTATGGCTCGACCCATGCCGGAGAAGTGGCAAAGCTCTATTTGGGGAATGCCTACTACTATTTAGGGAAGCTTGATAGCGCTATGCAGACATTTAATGATGCTTCCGAAGATGGATCCCTCTTAAAAGCAGCAGTCGAATCCGGAAAAGCAACAATTTTTGAAGATAAGGGTAACAAAGAGGAAGCAGCGAAGTTATTTATGACGGCAGCTTCTATTGAGAAGATCAACCCTATGAATGCCGACTATAATCTCGCAGCTGCGAGAAATTATAAACAAGCCGGCAAAAAAGAGGAAGCGATAAAAATCTATCGCAAGTTACTTGAGGACTATCCGGGGACGCAATTCGATGATGCCGCGAAGCGCGAATTATTGAAATTGGACGTCATCCTGTAAGTTCCTCCGTATATTTGCCAGACTTTATTCGTCACAGCAGTTCATACGGCTGAGAATGCCGGTATGTTCAAATAAATTTTTTTATACAGAAAAGTCGTTCATGCGACTTGCATCACGTAGAGGAAAGCAAACTTTTTTTTACATCAAGGGAAATAACGAAAGAGCTATCAATATTATGAAGCAGTCACTAACAAGTACAAACCGGATTCCCGCAGCAACCAGCGGCAGAAAGATTTTTTTATCGTTCCGTCATTTACTCACTAACGGAGGAATTATGCAGCGTTTCTTGATCGCACTTTTTATCTCTTTCGGATTCATGAGCATCGCTCAAGAGTCCCAGGCACAATGGATACAAGATGTCAGCGGCTACCTGCTTCCAGGTCAGACGAAGGTGTTTTATGCACGTACGCCGAATAATGCGCAGACCGATACGATCTATCGTATCAGCGGATATTATAATGTCTCCGGCAGGCTTGTTATTCAGCCCGGAGCAGAAGTTCACTTCCTTAGTGACAGCCGTCTTCTGGATTCTGCAGGCGGAAAGATTATCGCAAACGGATTTGACGGAAGCTTTGTCAATCCAATTACCAAGGCACCTGTCTTACAGAACCGCATTCAGATGCGCGGCATCAATATCAATAGCCAGTCCTACGAATGGGGACATATTCTCGTTCTGCCGGGCGCTGATTCCGTATTTTTCGTAAACGTACGGTTCGCATACTTCCGAAAGAAAGAATCCCTCGATATAGCGCTTGTCTATGGTAATGTAACCGGCGCTCCGCTGACTAATTCGTTAGCCATTATTCAGGCATCCAACGGAACAGGCGGCGTCATGACAACTTTCTCTCCGCGGACTTGGCTCTATGATATTATTGTCGATAGTTGCCAAGCTATATATAGAGGCGGTGCATTTGCATTCCTGCAAGCCCCTATCAATTCTTATTTCCCGGGCGATGACGGACGTTTTGCTTTGGCGAACCATCAGGTACGCAGACTTCTAATCCGCGATACCCGTGTCTTGAATGAAACCGCTAACCCCAATAGCCATGCGATGTGGCCTGATACCGGTGCATATGGCGGCGCGATTTACATATCTGCCCGTAACGGTGCGACGATAAGCAATTTCAGCAGCGGATACCTCGGATATACTGATAGTAATCTTTTCCATCTCGGTATTCCGGCTACGCTTCCTAAAGAAGTTGATACGATGCACTTCGAGCGTTGCTCGGTTAATGACCTTTCAAATTCAACCGTTGTTGCAGGTGTAACTACCATACAGCAACAGGCATACGGCGGAGCTATCTACGTCGGTAATTATAGCGCATTACATACTGCGCTTATCGGTTGTTATAGCGATAGTGCTACTGCTGCATCCGGAGATCAGTTTATGCGGGGCGGCGCGATTTATGTCAGCAAGACTTCTGCAGATCCGTCTTGGCTGCCACCACCTGCTCCGACTTCCCATAATCCTGGCTTATCCGTTCTTCATCGCGGCAGCTTCGTAGGAAATGTTGCAGGCCTAGGGGGCGCAATTTATTGCGATTGGCAGGATAATGGTAATCTCTTCACCAATGGACCTTCGCTCGATATTGATGGTGATTACGGAACAAAGGCAGACTCTCTTCGCAGACAATTGCTTGATCCGAACGGAAATCAAGTATATCGCGATTCCGGAGTTATTCAATTTTTAAGCAATACTGCCTATTATGAAGGCGGCGCGATTTACCAGAATTGGTATACCTATATAACAGGGTACCTTTCTCCGCAGACTACTTTCCCTGTACGTTGGGATTCTGTGGAAATGCGCGTTCGTTTTTTGAATAATTGCGCCGGTATAGCAGGCGGAAGCGTCTATTTGAATCCGAATTCAAACCCGGACTATCAGATACGTCGTGCATGGCACCAAAACAATTTTGTTA
>PLXB01000232.1 GCA_003151215.1 Ignavibacteriota bacterium | reverse complement strand
TCGCCTGATTATGCTCTTCAATGACCGGAAGAACTTCAGAGACAACAAAATTGCGAACGGTATCGCGGATCATCCGCTGCTCTTCGGTCAAGAGCGAGGAAATATCGTAGAAATCAGTAGTCATAGAATATATTATTTTGTGGCTACCGTAACAACACAGCAGGAATAAATGTCACTTAACTCTCCAGTAGGGCGGACTCTCAGTCCGCCTTTCAATCCCTTCTTTTTTTCCTCACATAAACACTTTACATAATAATAAGCCCCTGCAACTTATTATAGATCAACTATATCACTGTGCACACAACAGGTGCCTGTCCTTTTTATAAGACAATAGAAAAGCTAGTCCTTGCGAGACGGACTTCAGTCCGGCGCGGCAATCTAAAATCTCGAAGGATTTACCCTCCTGAGCACTATATAACCCTTTATAAATCAACATACTAATTATACAGACAACAACCTTTTCCTCTTCCCCATTTTCGCTTCTCGCTTTTAGCTTTTCGCCTGGTAGGTGCCTGTCAATCATAATACCAATATACGAAATAGAAATGCGTTTGTCAAGGTGCCCAAACCGATTATTTTAAAATTTAATATTACGGGCACCTATGGGATTAAAATATTTTACTTTCCCATCACAACGATCTTTCCCAAAAGGATCATCGGACCGAAGTGATCGATTAAGATACTATAGACGCCTTGAGGTAAATCGGAGACGTTAAGAGTCAGCCTGCCTTCGGAGGACGTCATGCCATGAAGAACTTCCCGTCCAAGTATATCATAAATATGAATGGGTCGTAAGAAGTCGCTCGATTGAATGATCAAATCCGAAGAAGCGGGATTCGGATAGATAAAGGTATGATAATGAAATACTCATAGTTTTCAACTTTTGATTGCGCCTGAACGCCATAGGCAATAATATTCGAAGCTCCGGAATCCAAAAAAATGCCTACGGGTACATTATTGTTTGCAAACGTAAGACCATTGCAATCTTCCATATTGAAGGCAGTGTCAATAAGAAATGATGTATCCAATTTCCAGGTTGCCCCGCGGTCAGTACTTATGGTTATTTTATTCCAACCAGTATACTGAAAAGCAATTACGGTATCCCGGTCAAGAGAACTCATTGCATCTACTCCCCAATAAGGACCTCCTGCCACAGGGATAATCAGGCTGTCCCACGTTAAATACTCCAGCATCGTCGAACGCTTATAGAAGGGAGCGAGGAGGGTTACGGCTTTATTCCATTCGACAATCATCGTATCACTATTGCCTATGAAAAAAGGCAAAAGCACATCTGATCTAAACTTATCGTCATAAAGAGGCTTTGATATCTGAACCTTTTTCCAGTTATTATATGTCGTAAAAACGATGCCTGAGTCGGTAAAAACACGAAACTTTCCGGCGCCATAGGAATGGCATTGTCGAAAATGATGAGGAGCTGACCAAGCAAAATTCCAATGTCTTCCGCCGTCGGAAGTTATCAAAACAGTATCAANNTGAATCCAAACGTTCCGAACGCTGCTCATTCCAGGTTTTACCGCCGTCAAATGTATGAAACATCCGATATTTATCAATTAATACGGCATTGCCCGCATCAATCTGCTCGATAACTTTAGTCCTGTTACCGCTGCCATCTTCGTCAACAAATCCAGTATCGATAATAGACCATGTCCTGCCGCCGTCAGTACTTTGGCAGATCATCGCTAAATCTTCAGGCTGCATATAATTACGCGACAAAATACCATAGGCAATGCATTTATCGCCAAAGCACGAAATCCTCTCGAACCAATGATTAACATTCTTTTGGGCAAGATAGCCCTTCAGCTCTGCCGAATGCCATAAATACTGCGCTTTCGCTTCCGGAGAAATCACCGAAAGCGAAAGCAATGTCAGTAATAAAATGAATTTTTTCATTTTCTGTGCATGATTACGTGCCGCAGTTTAATAAATAGCAAACATCTCGCGTCCATGCCGTACCCATAGCCGGTAAGGTCGTGCAACTCGGACTACTGTATCCTTGATGAGAATACGTACAATTGGATAGAGATACATTACCGCCGCTTATACAGACTGTACATTGCTTCGTACACCATGCTGAATCAGCTTCGCAGGCTTCAAAGCGGTTTGTTGTCGAACTTAGTTTCCAGCATGTCGCTCTGATGCCAATTACTGACCAGTGAGTCGAAGGGCAGGGATCGGGTGAACATATACCCGAATAATTACTCGCATCAGCTAAAGCAACATCTAATGCTTCAGCGATCATTACAGTGGGGTCAGTTCCATTACAATTCGTGCCGTTATTAGGATTGGGAATTAACCACTCGATTGCAATCTGCATCTGCCCTGTTGAAGTACATCTATAACAAATTCCAACATCTACAGTGCAGCCCGTAGAGAGCGTATATGTTGTCGTCCGCGACATCCAAGCAGGTAAAGTAGGCCCTATTAAAGGACATCCTGCCTCTGCTACAGAATGAACGAGGAGAAGCGCGAAAAGAATTCCTAATCCGCGCATTATTAAAATGCCGGTGCGTGTATCCTTCGATGCACGGCTTTGTTTGATAAAACATCGGTTTTGTTTCATAACTTATAGTAAGAAAGATGATTAATGCAGGTCTTGTTTAGCCCACTAATGTCCGGACATTGCACAGGCGTCATAAGTAATACACTTCAAAGGGGTGAAACGGGTACTTTTAAAAACATTATTTAAATGGTACCATCTTTTCCGAAGAATTTTCGCAATTTTTTTCTCGCTTCTTTCAGCCTTCTTTTGACGGCATTCGGTGAAATTTCAAGTTTTTCTGCTATCTCGTTCACGGAATAACCTTCTATGTGCAATTCCATAGTTTTTCTTTTTTTGATCGAAAGCGAACCCAACATTTCTTCGGAAAGAAGTTTACTCATCTCCTGCTCTTCGAAAAGATTATCGGAAAGTCCCGGATCGTTTTCGAAATGTCTGGATTGGTCATCAAGACTATCGAGATTTTTTCTTCTGCGAATTTCATTAAGGATAGCATCCCTTCCGGCTTTTAAAAGATAGTTCCTGCGATGTTCGGGATCAAGAGGGATGCTGATCTCTTTTTCATGCTCATCGAGTTTCTCGAATGCTTCATTCAGGGCTATAGGAATAGTATCCCCAAGTCTATCGGAGGCAAACCTTTTTTCCAGAATTCGCGTCAGTTCTTCGCGCTCGAATTTTTCAATTCTTTTCATATATATATATATATATATATATCCTAATTCGTAATTCGTAATTCTCTTATATTACTCACTAAACAACAGGCACCTATGCAACCGCCGAAAATTACGAATCGCAATAAGTCACAGCTCGATACGAGCGATGAATTCTTTGACCGCGAATTCGGATGGGTCAGAAGAATCACCGAACTTTGCCCGAAATGCAAACGCGAAGCAACAATGGCAGAGCTCGAAGACCAGGGTTTCAAAGGCTGTACGTATTGTTCCTATGTCGAACTTTTGCCGGATTTCACTTTCATTGCAGGCGGATATAACGAAGCGCAGAAAATATTAGAAAATCTCTTTGATGAAAGAAGGGTGGAGAAACCTTCTCAGCCGAGATTCATGCCGATGAACTTCAAGAGAAATAATTGACTCTTCGGCTGCACTCCTTATTGTTTATCGGGATTTTCGCTGATATGCGGACTACTTGTGCCCGTGCCTTCGGCTTCAGGCGCTCCGGTAGGGGTATTATCGGCATCTGGATTTGTGATTCCAAAGGGATTTCCCATTTTTTTACCATCTATTTCAGTTTCGACCGGATCTTTCTTCAACGCCTTTGCAAAGCCGCTTGTCTGGCTGAGCGGTGACCCGGAGCTATTTGCTGTTCCGAGACTTTTCTTTTCATTGTTTTCGGGTTCGTTTGTCATGATAGTAATAATAAATTAATTGCTTAGGGAGTATATTATGGAATTGTAACAAAGATTCAAGAGAATGTCTCCGTTTATTTTTCTCTTTCTTGCAACTTTGGGATTCTAAAATATTCTAGCCCAAATATGGTTTTTAGGGTTTTTAGTATTTTCATCTTAATCATTTAGTATCTTTGTTCGTTGCTGTTGGATACTACAAGAAATCTTTGGAGGTACTATGAAACAGATCAATTCCACTTTCATTCTTTTACAAGATCATTTCTTGTTACTTTGCGTCATTATCTTCATTTGGAGTTCGATATATTTCCCTGATAGGGCTCTCTCCCAACAGTTTGTTTTGCCTTCCGGCGAATCAATTCGCGCTCAGCAGATCGGTCACGATCAGATAACCGGATCGACCTATCGTAAAGTTGTGACGAATAAGGGTACGTATTATGGTCTTTACGACCTGAACTCAAAAAAGTGGGATTTGCCAAAATATTATCCGATCGGTATCGAAGAAGATATTGCTATTGTTTCGAAACAGCATCGTAATGAATCTGCACTCTCATTATGTCTCAGAAATGGGGAAGTATTGATTATGAGAGATTCCATGCCGATGAGTCTCGGCACACTTCCACTCAATATGAATGAGCAAGTACTCAAGATCACAGGCGAGGGCATGTACGCCTTAACCACGAATAACATTTTCTATCGCAATTCGGTGNNACCCTGATACATCGGAAATCAGTACATTCACGCGCAATGATATTGAACTCGATACCGAAGAGAACGTATATCTTGCGGCAAATGAAGGACTTTACAGGCAGGATCCTCTGAGTACGAAATGGACTGCCTTAAGTTTACCCGATTCCTCCTCAAAAGTCTTCACCGTATATTTTGACCGCCATGATATCATGTTTATTGCAGTCGAAGTAAATAAAATCCGGATGATCTATAACAGTTCCGATCATGGGCATTCATGGGAAATAGATACGCTGGGCTTTAACGGAATGCGGGTCAAGCAGTTTACCGACGATGCTTTTGGTAATCATTATGCCATTGCACAAGCACTACCGTTTGCTCAGGCGGGTAATGCGATCTTTCGGAGGAAATTTTCAGATTCTCTTTGGGAGCGAATCGATGAACCGGTGAGTAAACTCAATCGAAGCGGAAATCCATTTATCTTTAACGATATCAGCGGAGACTCGCTGCTCGGAATTGCCACGAATATCGGATCTTTTTATAGCATAGATCGAGGGACGACATGGGTTACCGGTAACGACGGCATCTTTGCGCAGGAACTCCATGGATTGATCAAAGTCCCATCCGGGGCATATTTGGTTTCCACTAATATCGGACTATTTTCTCTTAGATCTGCTGATACGGCATGGCAGAAAGTATTGCCGTTATATGGATATAAAATGGGGTCGGCAATTTATCGTGATAACTCAGGTAAGCTATATACGGTCGCAGAAAGTTTGTCGAATGCCGGCGTTTCCCAATCGGCAAGCGCAATTTATAACAGTACAAACGACGGCCTTACATGGACTGCAGATACTCTTTCACAACCCAAAACTGGCGCAGTGTATTTTGTCGGACAAAATGGAACACAATACCAATCACTTTCAAAGAGTGGTTTTGGCACAAGCTATAATTTATTTAAGAAGCCTCAAGGCCAAAGTTGGATACACGATGAACAAGGAATCGATACTTCATCCCCCCTTTTTGTTTTATTCATCGGAGAAGATGCAACTGGGAAAGTTTATCTTAGTACGTATGCAAATACCGGAATACTCTATTCTCAAACCGTTTCCGGTGGTGCTTGGATCCGTGACGATTCCGGTCTTAACGGAGCTTCAGTGTATGCGATTACTTCCGATAAATATGGAGATATTATTGCTGCTACATCGAAGGGAATTTATCTCCGAAGTATGTCAAATCCTATATGGACGAAGCCTGACGGACAACCTGGGCGGAATACTTTTACCGTTTCCGTCGATTCTTCAGGACGTATCTGGACTTCCTACGCCTCGCCGAATAGTTCTGGAAAATTTGTTGGCATCGGTCTTTATTATTCTCTTGACAGAGGAAAAAGCTGGATTCATTCTTCTGGCGGGGACACAGTAACTTATAGATTTCTCGTTTCCTATGGTGATACAACATACGGAATTACATTCTTTGATGGAATCCGTTTCGGTACAACTTCCCTTTTAGGAGATGTAGGGCAATCATCTTATTCTCCGGAAAACACTGAACTGAAACAAAGCTATCCGAATCCTGCATCGGGAGTTATTCATATTGATTTTATTCTTCCGGGCGAAGACCGAATTACCATTGCTCTCTATGATCTTTTGGGTAAAAAAATAGCCGGCATTGCCAATGGGCAAATGACTGCCGGTTTGCACAATTACCTTTTCGATGCAAGCACCCTTGCTCCCGGAATGTATAATATAATACTTCATAGTACCAACGGAGCTCTCAGGTCTTCAGTGATTATAAGCAGATAACTTTAAGTATTTATAATATATTCTCTCTAATTTGAATACCGAAAATCAGGTCTGCGGGACGAAATTCCCGTCCTATTTGTTTAGCAAAACTATATAAATATCTCTTATAAATACTTAATGAATGAAGTCGTAATTTTATCAGGTGCGCGTACTCCTGTTGGCGTCCTTATGGGCGGCCTTTCCGAACTTACAGCTCCGCAGCTTGGCGCTATTGCAATTAAATCGGCGCTGGAAAGATCGAACGTAAAACCAGGCGATGTAAATGAAGTGTTGATGGGCTGCGTGCTCACAAGCGGAATAGGGCAGGCTCCGGCGCGACAAGCTTCGCTTGGCGCCGGGATTCCGAATACTGTTCCGTGTACGACTATCAATAAAGTCTGCGGCTCCGGAATGAAGACGATCATGCTCGGCGCGCAAAGTATCATGACGGGCGATAACCAAATTGTTGTCGCCGGAGGAATGGAATCCATGTCAAATGCGCCGTATGTTCTTGCCAAAGCGCGGGTAGGGTATAAAATGGGGAATGGAGTGCTTATAGATTCGATGATCAATGACGGCTTATGGGATCCGTATAATAATTTTCACATGGGAAATTGCGGAGAGATCTGCGCCCGCGAAGTTCATATCACCAGAGAAGAGCAGGATGAATTTGCCATTCGCTCCTATAAACTTGCTAACGAAGCAGTTGACAAGGGATATTTTAAAGAAGACATCGTAAATGTTTCTGTTTCCAAAGGAAAAGAAACCGTTGTTATCAGTGAAGATGAACAACCGCGCAAAGTCAAATACGATAAAATTCCGACACTGAAACCTGTCTTCGATAAGAACGGTACGATCACAGCGGCAAATGCAAGTCCTGTCAATGACGGCGCTGCCGCAGTAGTCCTCACAAGCGCCGAGTATGCACTGTCAAGCGGGCTGAAGCCAACGGCGAAGATCATTGCGTATTCGACTTATGCGCATGAGCCGGAGATGTTCACAACAGCGCCGATCATTTCTATACAAATGGTTCTTGATCGTGCGAAAATGAAATTATCGGACATCGATCTTTTCGAGATCAACGAAGCATTCGCCGTCGTTCCGATCGCAGCTCAGAAAAATCTTGGCATTCCGACGGATAAATTAAATGTTATGGGAGGCGCAATAGCGCTCGGACATCCAATTGGTATGAGCGGAACGCGTATTATCATTACGCTTATTAATGCACTTAAACGCGCAAATAAAAAGATAGGCTTAGCCTCGATCTGCATCGGCGGCGGAGAAGCGACCAGTATGATCGTGGAGCGATTGTAAGTTGTAATGTCATTGCTTCGTCGGGCTAAAGCCCTCCT
>PLXB01000044.1 GCA_003151215.1 Ignavibacteriota bacterium | reverse complement strand
CCCGCCTTTCAGGCACCCCTCCTCCGAAAGGAGGGGATAAAATGCTGACAACCTTACTTCTGTCTATATTTATCCATTATTTCCCCTTCGACTTCTTCACGTGGGCGGCCAAATTTCAAATATGAAAGCTCTTTGATCATCTCAACAGCTTCCCTATTGCCTTCTGGTGGTGGGAATGTAGCAATATTAAATGGTTTTGTTGGCTGGCCGTTAATGAGCATCGACATATAGGCATTGCGGTTTTCAATCTTCATAATGTCGCTTNNGAGCCGACGTTGCCGAAAACAGCATCTTTGATATTTTCCTCAAGCTGAGCAATGTATTGGTGAGCAACAGTAAGCGAGAGCCTATACTTACGGGCTTCAGATAGGATGGATTCGATCGAGTCAGTGGTAACGTTTTGGAACTCATCAATATAGAGGAAGAAATCTTCCATCTTCTTGCCATACATATCTACGCGAGAAAGGGCTGCCATCTGAATCTTGTTTACGATTAAAAGACCAATCAAATTGGCATTGATATCGCCGAGACGTCCCTTGGAAAGATTAACCAAAAGGATTTTCTTATTGTCCATGATCTCTCGGAAATTAAAGATTGATTTCTCTTGTAAGACGACCGGGCGCATAATATCGTTTGAGATAAAGTTATCAAATTTAGACGTGATATATGGCACAAAGTTCGCCAAGGACTGATCCCCTGTTGTCTGCTCTGCTCCGATCCAGAACTGCGTGATAATCGGATTCTTGCAATGTGATAGCTTCATATCACGGAAAGCCTTATCTGAAAGCACGCGTCCGATTTCCAGAAGCGTTGCGCCTGATTCTGGATGCTCCATAACCAAAAATGCTGAGTTTTTGAAGTATTGTTCAAACATCGGCCCACCTGACGTCTTCATATCAAAGAGCTTGTTGAAAATATTCATGAGTTCGTTGACGACAAATGTTTTCTGCTCGGGATACCGAGGATCATATTCAAGCATATTAAGTCCCATCGGACGAGCTGTATATGCCGGATCAAAATAAATAACGTCATCAATACGCTCTTTTGGAATTTAGCTTAAGATATCTTGGATATCAGTGCCGTGCGGGTCGATATAGCAAACGCCATGTCCTGCGGCGATATCTTGAGCAATCATATTCTTCATGATGGTTGTCTTACCGACACCCGTCTGACCAATAACATACAAGTGGCGCATACGGTCTTCATCGGCAAAACGAATGGTCGTATCAATGCCTCGATAACTGTTAATACCGATTGCTACGCCTTCGGTGCCCATTTCCATCGGTGCAGGAGCAATACCGGCTTTTGCCAATTTAAGCTGTGGCGATTCGATACCATAGGGAAAGTGAAAGATTGTCGCAAGCTCTTTAAGATTAAGCAGCATAGAGTAATCCTGCGAAAATGTCCGGTATGAAAAATCATGAATTAAATTAGCAAGCGTTGAGCCTTCCGGATGCTTGAAATCGAATCCATTGCGATTAGCTTCGGTAAACTGATTAAATGATGATTCAATATCAGCCAAAATTTCGCGAGCACGAATTGGATTTTCAGCCGAAGCCACAACTCGGATATTGCAAGCCATGATAGTGCTCTTTATCTTCTCAGTAATATTGGCTACTGCTTCGTCATCGACTTTCTTTTCAGGCTCTTTTGATTCGCCAAAAAGCATGCTCGAAGCAAGTTTGCCAAACTCCTTACCGAATTGACGGGTCGGAGAAAGAGCAGTTTTTACTCCCATGCCATTTTTAACATCACCAAGGACAATATGGAATTTACGCATAATGTCATCATCTTCTGGGCAGATCGTAAACTGAATCGATGCACCTTCTCCGAACTTCTTCAATTTCGTCAGCACATTGAGCATAATATTAAGCGGGTCGTGATCAATGGCATCGTAAAGTTTAATCGGATACACATCATGATGAGCTAATGTTGCATACGAGGCGGCAATACTTCCGCCTTCAGTAAAAATATTATAATCATCCGGTACTTCAATGACTTTCGCATGCGAATGCACGCCAAACAATTGCTTCTCAAATAAGTCAGATTTATGTGAGGGCACTGATACATAAAAAACAAAACTATCTGTCCCTTCAGCAAGAGCAATTTCAAGCGTAAAGTGGTTGCGATTCTGATTCTCTCTTCCCTCTCCGACAGAATGCATGCCGGCATAAAACTGCTCCATTGCGGATAGTAATTCTTTTAAACCTTTTTTTTCGGAATCATTATCGGTCGGATCAGGTAACGTAATCTCAAAAAGTTTCATGTCGAGTGTCTTAAACAAACTGCTTCCTTCTTTTAACCCTGGAATTTTATGAGTACTATATAAATACTGAACAAGGAAACGATGGAAATCATCATCAAGGTGCGGGTTGTTCATCTTTGAGACAACAGACAATACCGTTGAAACACCCTTATCGAGTAAGATGCCAAGCAACTCTTCCATCTTTTTGTCGTGATTTTCCGGGTGAAGGCGCAAAACAAGGTCTTGCACATCAGGCGCTTTCATCACTGCCGTTGGGTGCATAACATCAGTCGGTTCAAATTTTCGATATTGCCCTAGGACTTCATGAGCCGCTTGTTGCTTTACCACCTCTTGTCCATGCATGGCAACCATTTTTTCACGGTCAGCAATTTGTGCACGCAAGAAAACCAGCTCTTCTTCTGGAGTCTTGAATTTTGGAGCGCTATTGAGACTAAAACTTTCCATATACCCTAAAGTATATCATATCTATGTGAGTATCTCGGGTTCTTTTTCTGTGATTAGTATTGTGTGTTCAAAATGCGCACTGCGCGAACCATCGGCAGTTTTAATTGTATACCCATCAGCAAGACTTATAATGCCAGCTGCGCCAATATTGAGCATCGGTTCAATTGCAACTACCATACCGGGTATTAGTTTTTGGCCTTTGCCTTTTTTTCCATAGTTTGGAATGTACGGATCTTCATGAATCTTCTTGCCGACACCATGGCCGGAAAGTTCACGGACGATCCCATACCGTCGAGCAACAAATTGCTCGATTGCATAGCCAATATCTCCGACAGTATTGCCACCGATGGCTTGCTCAATACCCACAGCAAGCGCTTCTTTCGTTGCATGCATCAACTGCTCTGAAGTTTTGCTTACTTTGCCGACT
>PLXB01000053.1 GCA_003151215.1 Ignavibacteriota bacterium | reverse complement strand
CAGACGGCACCGGTCATTTTGCCGATGCAAAAAGAAAGATCTATGGTAATGTCTCGCATCTGGGAGCGATGGTCCCCGTAGCAGCAGGTGCTGCTCTGGCGCAGAAAATGTCAAAGAGCGGATTTGTCGTATTAAATTATATCGGCGATGGCGGAGCGTCAGTAGGAGAAGTCCATGAAGGTTTGATGATGGCATCGACTCTTGAGTTACCATTCATACTTGTTATCGAAAATAACCATTATGCTTATTCAACTCCGCTTGAGCACCAAACACATAACCCTAAATTATCCGATCGGGCTCTTGGTTATGGAATTCCTGGAGAGACAGTTGACGGGACAGATATTGAAGCAGTCTATAATGTCACATTAAAAGCCATAGAATATGCTCGTGCGGGAAAAGGACCCTCTATTATTGAAACAGTAACAATGCGAATGCGAGGTCATGCAGAGCATGATGCCTTCGAATATGTGCCAAAAGAAATGCTTGAAGAATGGGATAAAAAAGATCCTGTCAGGAAAACGACCGAACTTCTCACTAAGAAAGGTGTCTCAAGAAAAGAAATTGAAAAGATAGAAACAGAGACAAAGAGTGAAATCGATGAAGCTGTTGCTTATGCGAATGGACTTCCGAATCCTGATTCGGAAGAGGCATTTAGGAATGTATTTGTCTAATTCTTAAAAAATTAAATAGAAGTTGAAGTATTTTTATTATATCGTATTAGTCTTGACTCTCGTTGATACTTCATTGCTTGCCCAAATATCCCAATTCGACAGCACTCAAGATAAGCAAGTTCTTCTTTTGATGCGAAATGATATTTATGCTGTGAAGAAAGTAAAGTGTTTCTATAATGACTCGGGTACTATTACATCAATCAGCACTGACAGCATGTGTTTTTTTAGAAAAGGTGACTCGATTGTTATGACGATGTACAATTTGACTAATGGTAGGATTGAAAATGCTGGAATAATTATTTGGGGAAACCGTGGTCAGAGATTGTTTTATGAGTCGATAGGGTACCCGGTTCCTGGTGATAAAACGGTTATTGAATATGATACCTGTGGGCGGTTGATAAGTGAGCATGAAAATAAAGATGCAAACTCATTTAAGAATTCTTTTAAAGGAGAATATAAAGATACTTTATTCTTACGTGAGAAAAATGAGTATGATGAGAGAGGGAATTTAATTCGAACTGTGCGATTCAAAAGAGATTCTACGCCTTGGTTGGCAGAGAAAAACAAGTATTTTAATATAGGTGATAAATCAATAGCTATTGAAAGCGAACATGCTAATAGCTTTGATGTAAATTCCTACATCAGGAAGCAAATCTGCCAAATAGACACAGTTCTGCATTTATCTACTTGCCTATATTTTACATACAAGGGTACAGATACAGCCTACACGGGGAAGATGATATGCTCCTATGATAATAGCTGGAATCTAATAAAACTAAAAACCTTCGATTCACAAGATAGTTTGACTCAATTACGGCAAATATTTCTTGATTCGGAAGCGCATGACACATTGTCTACACATGAGTCTTACGCTAAGAATGCACAGGGTGTTTATGCTGTACATGGGCAACTTTTAACAAAAAAAAAATATAATGAATCAGGAAACCCTGTTTTATTAACCCATTCTACTAATGGAGAATTAGTATCGTACGAATCATTTCATTACGATAATGAGGGGAAATTATTAAGTGATAGTCTTTGCATAGTTTACCCACCGCTCGATAACATAAAGGAATATCTCGAATGGGACATAAAAAAGTATGATTTGGAAGGTAAAATTATAGAAGAAAAGAAGTCATATACAGACGAAAAGTATTGTTATTATAGAACTAAGAAATGATCTCCTTCGATAGCGGCGCAACAAGTATCTCTTCCAAACTCTTAAGCTCCGTATTCCATCCTGCCCATGTCTCTGCATGCCATAGGGCTTCCTGCTCTGATGTTCCAAGAGTTTTTGTTAGGGTATAAAGCGCTCCAAAAACATCTCCCGAACCCGTCGTATTAATAATCTCTCTTTTGACAGGCTCTTTATTCCAGATCTTTTCATGAACAAAATCGAAGGATGTTGCTCCTCTTTCTGCCCGGGTAATAATAACGGTTTTAGGTGAGCCTGTTTCTTCCGATAATTTCCTAATTTCAGCAAGCAGCATTTTTTCAGAAAATGTCTCTGGCGCGCCGAACCAATCGGATTCCATTTCATTCATCTGAACAGAATCGACATTCGCTAACCATTCCCTCCAATTTTTCACGCCCNNGGGGCACATTTTCATCGTTCGAAAGTTCTCCGAGGACGAGTGCATGGATATCAAGATGGATATAAGCCTTAGTCTGGTTGCGAATCCACTTTAATGTTTCAAGCGATATATCGAAGCCGGAGATCATATTGATGAATAGACCGTCAAGCGATGCCAGATCAACCCATGAAAGCTCTTCCGGAGTCATTGCGGGAAGGATGACGGGACAGTGCTCGGTACGATGGGTATCATCGCTATAGACAAGCCGAACCCGATTGGTCAGTGATTCTGTAGGGAAGAGCCTGGAAAGATCTTTGAAATGCGGAAGCAATGCATAGAAAGGAAGTATGATCTCGCTATCAGGCGTTGAAGTCCAAGTTAAAGGGAGGAATGCGACATCAGCGCCGGATTCCCGTACTGCACGTTCGGCTGCGGCATAGGAGTATAATATCCCGCCGAATGCCTGCGAAGTCATTTCTCCGTTTGGGGAGATGATCTC
>PLXB01000265.1 GCA_003151215.1 Ignavibacteriota bacterium | reverse complement strand
TTTATTTCTTGTCCGATAACGATGAATGACCGGTGATTCAGAGGAAATTCAAGCACAACATGCAAGAGGCTCATAAAATAAAGAACTTGTAAACCGATATAATAATCATAAAAATATAGTCCGAGCGAAGCAAGCCATAGAAGAAGAATAGCGGCAAGACCCTTTTTCGGAATCAGATGCCACTTGATGATCGAAGTTTTCGAAAACCAATTGAGGAAATGGTAGGTATAACTGAAAGCGACGAGACGCATAATAATAATACCGGTATTCGAATTAAAAAGAATATTTGCAATGCCTTGCGTTTGTATCGTTACCTTTTGAAAACCGAAAACATTCATCAGCTCAAGATTCAAGCCAGCAAAATAAAGATAACTATCTTTCACATAATAACTCAGGCTGCGGTCGGATTGCGGATCGGGCATTATTGCGAATATCAAATAGGTGCAAAGCACGAAAACGAAAAGTGAAACAATACCCGTCGCGCTTTTATGCCGTAGCGCACCATAGAGGATAAAACATCCGGTGAAAAGATAGACATGGATGATCGTCGGAATAAAATTTGCAAAGATCATTCCGAAGAGGCTCAGGTTCGAAAAGAGTATACTGCTTGCTCCGATCAGAATAAGCGCTGCTATCTTCTGCCAAAGCGATTTCATGATCGTCATTACGAGCGCTCCGAAAAATGCAACAAATACAAGGCTTCCAAGTAATCGAACGATATCGGTTCCCTGTTGTTTTGCTTCAGGTGTCAGATAATGCAGTAATGTGATCGTAGAACACAGGACCAAAAGCATGATGTAATCGTATTTCCCCGTTGTATAATACTTCTTCCCATGAAGCCACGGAATTTCGGTAAAATAATGGAGCGGACCTAAGACCGCAAACGAAAAAAGAAATAGCTGGAATGGAAAAAGGAATGCCAGAAGGCATGAAAGAAGCATTAAACCGATATTGAGCCTGTCGATCGAACGTGTCGTCACAATGCAATGATATTCTTCGCAAAGTAACCCCAAGGCGAGAGCGAATAGTTCGGCGGAATATTACCGGGAACCGCTTAGATGAACGGCCCTCCCTTTTTAAAAATTACCGCCGAGAATAATATAGAATGCATTGAGCTTCGACGTGCCGTTATTCACAAAGAAGTTAGTTAATCCCCATTCGTACTCAAGATCGAGCTTCAAGAAGAATAATCGCACTCCTCCGCCTATAATTGCTGCAGTCCGCGTGCCGCTGATATCGCTTTTGGTGAATGCAGGACTCGGACCTGAAGTGACCTGATCGGTAAAGCCGACAACGAATGATTCTGAAATACCGGCGCGCACCTCGATATTCACAGGGGCATCGTCGAATATTTTCGCACCGACTTGCAGCGGTACCCGGATGTAATTCGAGCGCATCTTATGGTCGGTGATATCGGCCGGACCATCGGTAAGAGTCGAGCCGTACGAGGCAAATTCAATTGCGGGTTCAAAGAAGATATTGCTGCCGAGGCTTCCTCTGACGCCGATCATATATCCCAAACTGGAAATCGCATCGGTGATCGGCGGTACATTCTGATAATACCCGAAATTTATTCCTCCGATCAATCCATACTCCATTTGAGCCTGAACAGGTCTGATTATGCCGGTCATCGCGGCAAGCAGGAATACAGCTAACAATAGTTTTTTCATATACATACCTCAATATAAACAATTAGATGATTCTTAAGCAATCATCATGCCATTCTCTTAAGTAAAAAGAGATAAGGAGTTTCAGAAATGCCGGTGAATAATTATTAATCCTTGTTTATGGCAGCGGTGAGCCCGGCATACCGGCTGCGCCAATATCACCCCGCATTGCACTTTGTTCATCCCGAAGACCAAGCGAGGGTCGTCCGTGACGAAGTTTATGCTGCTCCAAGTCGCTGACGGCGCCGAATTTTTCACCGCAAAGATCGCAGGTAAATTCTTCGGTTTCGATAATAGGTTGAGTTGTTGATTTGTTTTCCATTGGTTAATTTTTGATTTGGGGAGAATATGAAATGTATCAGGGGGAGGGAATATTTCAGCATCTATAACATTCACGAAGCGGCTTAGTTCAATTTTTTCACTTCATTCACGCAGCTACTAAGGCAGATTGACCTTGGTTGATGCTCACGGATTGATTTCTGCCTTATTGTCTGAACCATGATTTTAAGAGATTATTAAGATTAAGAACGATTGAGAAATAAGATCTTATAAATCCTGTTAATCTCTTAAAATCAAGGTTCAGACAGTTCTCTCCGTAAATTTGCATAAATATGCCAAAACGCTTAGATATAAAATCCATATTGATCATTGGCTCGGGACCTATTGTCATCGGGCAGGGCTGTGAATTCGATTACTCCGGCGCGCAGGCCTGTAAGGTCTTGCGGCAGGAGGGATATCGGGTTATCCTCATCAATTCCAATCCTGCAACGATCATGACCGATCCGGAAATGGCCGATGCTACCTACATCGAACCGATCACGCCTCAATACATTGAAGCCATAATTGCCAAAGAACGCCCCGATGCCATTCTGCCAACAATGGGCGGACAGACGGCGCTTAATGCTGCAATGAAATTACATGAGCTTGGCATTCTGGAAAAATACGGTGTCGAACTTATCGGCGCAAAACCCGATGCCATCAAACGTGCTGAAGACCGCGAAGAATTTCTGGCAACGATGACATCAATCGGCTTGGAAATGGCGCGCGGCGGATTTGTCAAGACGACTGACGAGGCGATGAAGCTTATCGATATGACGGGCTTTCCGGTGATCATTCGTCCGAGCTTTACGCTTGGCGGAACGGGCGGCGGCATTGCATGGAATCTCGAAGAATTCCGTGACGTCGTACAAAAAGGTTTAGATGCTTCGCCGGTTACCCAAGTGCTGGTCGAAGAATCGGTGATCGGCTGGAAGGAATTCGAGCTTGAAGTGATGCGCGATACGGCAGATAACGTTGTCATCATTTGCTCTATAGAGAATTTCGATCCGATGGGAGTGCATACCGGTGATTCGATCACCGTCGCTCCGGCGCAGACGC